>DVOS01000065.1 GCA_018713435.1 Candidatus Merdiplasma excrementigallinarum | reverse complement strand
TCTCAAAAACCCTCCTGTCAATTTGTACGGTCTTAGTATACACATCAAAAAATCCCCCCACAAGCCCGTGGGGGGGTTATTTTTTTATCAATCGCCGTATCTTTTCGGAAAAAGCCCTGCTTTCCTGTCAGATATTTCCGCTTATGCACTCCTTCACCAGAGCAAATACCTCCCTTACCACATAGTGAGGCTGCATAATCGGATCCGAGGAAGCCGCAATCCCCTCCGCCTGCTCATAGCCCCAGGCTTCTGCCAGGCGCAGCGCCCGGTATATGTGAAAATTATTGGAGATAATTCCCACGTTTTCCCCGGCGCATCCGGTACGCTGATCCGAAAAGATCAGATTCTCCCTGGTGCTGGCGGATTTATCCTCCAGTATCATTCTTTCTTCTTTTATTCCTCGCTCAGACAGCCAGGCTTTCATGCAGGCTGCCTCGCTGATATCCTCCCCGGTTCCCTGCCCGCCGGAAAGGATCAGAACCGTCTCAGGATTGGACCGGGCATACTCATACGCTTTCTCCAGCCGTTTTTCCAGCGCCAGAGAAGGCCGTTCTCCCTTCACCTGAGCTCCCAGCACCAGCACGTACTTTAAATTCGGACTGCCCTCCCGAAACATGCCTCCCACCACCCTGGCGCAGACCAGGGCAAAGAATACCAGCCCCAGAAGCACGGCCCCGTCCAGCCCCCATCTGAGCCATCCGGGAAACAGCTTTTTTTGCCAGACCGCTCCCATACTTCCGAAAAAGATTCCCGCTGCCAGCCAGATCCAGGCAAAATCAGCGCTGATCCCGGCTCTCGCCAGGATAACCGCATAGTAAAGCAGGCAGAGCGCCCCCGCCAGAAAATGGATTTTTGCCATTCTTTCCTCCCTGCTCAAAAGGCTCTGCCCACCGTTTCAGGAAGCAGAGCCTTTTCTTTTTTCCTATTCGATTTCTCAGTTTCTTCCGCAGCAGAATTTGTATTTCTTTCCGCTGCCGCAGGGACAGGGATCGTTTCTTCCGATCTTCTTTCCCTTCACGATGGTGTTCATCTTCTTTGCCTCCCGGTAAAGATTCTTTCTGGTCTCCTCGTCAAAAATCTTTTCCCAGGCAGGCAGATCGTACAGCCAGTCCGCCTTGGCATCCACCATATTTTTGTAAAGCATCTCTTTGTCAAATCCCAGATTAACCTCTGTATCCTCGGTCATCTCCTCAATGGGATTCTTTTCCTTCAGGCTGTCGTTGATTCCATCCAGGAAGCCGGTCATGGTCTGTACGGAAATTCCGTACTTTTCAGCCAGTTCCTTCACCGTTCCCCGCACTACCTCGTCCGGGTTCTCCAGCAGCTGCTCATAAATCCCCTTCTCTGTCAGGAAGTAGTCTGACCAGAATTTCTGAAGCTGTTTCTTATCCGTTGTCTGGGAGTACGCAACCTCCCGCCACTCCTGCAATAAAGCCATATCTTTACCATCCTTTGTTTCTTAAATTTATTCTAGCAAATCTGTGCTACATTATAGCTTATTCTCTCTGATTTGTAAAGCCGTGGTTTCCCCGGCCTCTCAGTCCCCGGACTCCACCACCAGAAGTCTTCCGCTCTTAAAGGAGACACTGGCTTCCTGGGCCGTCATCTCATTGCTCACCCCTCTGGTCCCCACTGTCCCCAGGGTAAAATCCTCCACCTGGTATTTGAAGCCGGTCAGGGTCAGTCCCGTCACATCCCCTCCCCAGGCAAACAGGGAGAAGTATTTTCCCCACTGCTCCTGCCGTCTCACCGTAAAATTCTGTTCCCGCACATAAATCCGGTTCTTCTCATCCAGAAGATAGCCGTCTCCTCCCAGCCTGCTGATCAGAGACAGGAGCTGCAGATTTCCCAGCAGGTGGTCGATCCGTCCACCGGTCCCTCCAAGGATCTCCAGTACTTCACATCCCTCATCCAGCGCCAGCTGGGCGGCCACCTCCGTATCGGTCCAGTCCTTCTCCGGGTTTAACCGGCGCACCGTTACCCGGGGATCTTTTTTGTATCTGTCCAGCAGAGAGACATCTGCCGAATCAAAGTCACCCACAATAGCATCCGGTTTTATCCCGTTTCTTTCCAGAAACAGAAGGCCTTTGTCCGCCGCGATCAGGCAGGTGTCCTCCCGCTTTTCTTCTGTCAGGCGCTTTTGCAAAAAAGAGAGGACAAACTCCTCCTGAAGCATGCCCCCGCCTATAATCATTCCCCGCTTCATCTGGCCGTCTCCCCATAAGTTTCCATAACCGCCAGATACTTTTTCACCTGGGCCTCAATATCGCCTCCAAATACGGCAGAACCGGCCACAAGCACATTGGCGCCCGCCTCCAGTACCTGCCGGATGGTAGAGTCATTGATCCCGCCGTCCACTTCTATATCAAGATCTTTTCCTCTGGCTTCGGCCATTTTCCGCAGAGCGGCGATTTTCTCCGTCATCTCGGGAATATATTTCTGTCCTCCAAAGCCCGGATTAACCGTCATCAGCAGCACCATGTCCAGCTTCTCCCACAGATAGTCCAGTACCGACAGGGGCGTGGCCGGGCACAGGGCAAGTCCCGCTTTCAGGCCTCTGTTTTTTATAGCGGAGAGGGCGCTGTCCAGATGGCGGCAGGCCTCCGCATGGATGGTCAGAATATCCGCTCCCAGACCGGCAAACGTATCAATGTAGCGCTCCGGATCCTGCACCATCAGATGTACGTCAAAAACCCGGTCCGTAACGCTCCGGATGCAGGACAGCACCGGCATGCCGAAGGATATGCTGGGCACAAACAGTCCGTCCATCACATCAATATGAATATACTGGGCGCCGGCCCGGTCCGCCGCTTCTATGTCGGCTCCCAGATGTTTAAAATCCGCCGATAATATGGACGGTGATAAAATATACTTCATAATCTCTCCTTACCTCAGTAGCGCTTTTTGTTTTTCAGTTCCTGAACCAGCAGACAGTAATTTTCGTATCTGGAGCGGCTGATCTCCCCGTTCTCCAGCGCCTCCTTCACTTTGCAGTCCGGCTCGCTCATATGCATACATCCCTGGAACCGGCACCCGTCCGCATAGGGTTCAAACTCCGGGAAAAACCTGCCCAGTTCTTCCCAGTCCAGATTTTCCAGATACAGCGAACTGAAACCGGGTGTATCCAGAAAATAGGTTTCCTCTTCTATCCAGATCAGTTCCGTATGGCGGGTGGTATGGCGCCCCCGGTCAATTTTCCGGCTTACCTCCCCCACTTCCATATCCGCCCCGGGCTGCAGCCGGTTGGTAAGGGATGATTTCCCTACTCCGGAGGGTCCGGCTACCACCGTAGTTTTTCCCTTAAGGAGCATTCGTATCTCCTCCAGCCCCTGCTCCAGCAGAACACTGGCAAAAAGCACCCGGCAGCCGCAGTTTCGGTAAACCCGGGCCAGCTTTTCCAGCTCCCTGCCCGCAACCAGGTCCTGCTTGTTAAAGCAGATGATAACCGGCACATCCTGCTGACTCATGGATATAAGGAACCGGTCCAGCAGATTCAGATTCGGTTTGGGACTGGCCGCGGCAAATATCACCAGGGCCTGGTCCACGTTGGCCACCGCCGGCCGGATCAGCTGATTTTTCCTGGGCAGGAGCCGGTCTACATTTCCCACCTGCTCTTCCTGATCCAGCACGGAGATTTCCACGTTATCCCCCACCAGGGGCTTCTTTCCCTCTTTTCGGAATATTCCCTTTGCCCGGCACTCATAGACGGTTCTGTCTTCGGCGTGTACATAATAAAAACCGCCGATTCCTTTTGTAATTTTTCCCTGCATCCGCTCACCTTTTTACATCTGGCTAAACTGTATCCCGTCATACTGGTAAGTGGACGCCACCTCCAGAGTCTGGGGATCCAGAAGATACACATAGGCAGAGCCTGTGGTCACTCCCGGCTGTCCCTGTACGCCGCTGAGACTGTAGGGGAAGGTTACGTAACCCTCATACAGAGTAGTCTGGTTACCGTTCTGCTCCAGCACAATCCGCACCGGCTGTCCATTGTATTCATCCGGCGCGTCCAGTGAGTCGTTTGTGCTCCAGAATTCCTGGGACGCCCCGGAGGAAGTATCCTGCTGGGTAACATCTGAGGTTCCCCCCTCAATGATAATATCCGGCTGAGAACTTCCCGTACTCACTGTGAGAGTCACAGCTGTTCCGGTTTCCACGCTGGTTCCTCCCTCTATATCCTGGGAAATAACCAGACCCTGAGGTACCTCTGCGCTTTCCACTTCTTTAATATAAACCACAAGTCCCAGATTGGTCAGGATCGTTGTGGCATCGCTGGCGTTCCGGTCTCTTACATCCACCACCTGCACCAGAGAATTATCCTGTCCCTGACTGACGTAAATCGTCACCGTGTCTCCCGCTTTCACGCTGGAGCCTGAACCCGGATTCGTAGTAATCACATACCCGGCCTGCACCGTATCGCTGTACCGGGTGTTGTCCACTGACACCAGCAGTCCCATTCCTGTCAGGGCTTTCTCCGCGTCCTGCTGGGACACATTGGCCAGCGGCGGAACCGTCAGGACATCCGTGCTGCCGGCGCTCAGCGTATAGCCCACGGTGGTATTCACCGCCACCTGGGTATTGGCCTCCACGCTCTGGCTGATCACCTGTCCCTTGGGGTATTCACTGGACGCGCTCTCACCCTCGTACCGGTATCCCAGACTCCGCTCCCGCAGAAGCTGCTGCGCCTCGGCCTCCGTCTTTCCCCGAAGATCCGGCACCACGGCGGTATCCGCCTCCGGCGATACCGAGGTGACAGCCTCCGTCTGGGCGTTTTCCTGACCGTCCCCTCCGGAAGAACCGAAGTCGAAAAGCCCCAGGGCATTGGCAATCATGGCAAGAACCACACAGCCCACAATAACTGCCGCCAGAATACTCACCACGGTAATGACCTTTTCGGTCCCCGTACTCATTCCATCGTCTTCTTCGCTCTGGCGGACAGATCCTCCCCGGTATTTTTTCCTGGGCCTGAATTCTTCTTCATAATCGTAGCTTTCCTCCGGCTCCTCTGGCAAATCGCCTGCCGGATCATTCATCCGCTCCCGGTACTCCCCTCCGTGAGAATTTCCCTGTCTGTATCTTAAATCCTGGTATCCGCTGTTCTGATAATAGTTTCCGCTGTAAGGAAACGATCTGTGATCGCCGGTTACATTTCCCGGATCTGAAAAACTGTCCGCCGCCCCCGTATTCAGCGTTTCATTGTAGGAAGGAAGAGAACTGTTTTTAATTCTGCTGACTTCCTCTCTGGAAAGCATGACCGTATGGGCGCTTTTATCCAATCTGGGAATCTCTACAAAGTCCCCCTCCGGATTCACCAGAGATTCCTTCAGGTCCCGGATCAGCTCTGTCATGTTGCTGTAGCGCCGGTCCGGACTTTTCTGGGTACACTTTAAGATAATCTGCTCTGTGCTCCGGGGAATCTCCGGAACCAGCTTGCTGGGGGGCACCATCTCCTCCTGCAGATGCTTGAGAGCTACTGCTACCGTACTGTCCCCGTTGAAAGGAACCCGGCCTGTCAGCATCTCATACATGGTAATCCCCATAGAATAAATATCGCTTTTGGCGTCGCTGTAGCCGCCTCTTGTCTGTTCCGGCGCGCTGTAATGGACGGATCCCATTACGCTGGAATTAATGGTATTGGCGGAAGCCGCCCTGGCAATTCCAAAATCCGCCACCTTCGCCTTTCCGTCCATGGAAATAATAATATTCTGGGGCTTTACGTCCCGGTGAATGATGCCGTTATTGTGGGCGGCCTCAAGGCCCGCCGCCACCTGCAGGGCAATACTGGTGGCTTCCCGCACTGTCAGCTTTCCCTTTTTATTGATGTAAGCCTTCAGCGTAATGCCCTCCACCAGCTCCATCACGATAAAATTGACACCGTTCTCTTCTCCCACATCATACACGTTTACGATATTGGCATGGGCCAGCCCTGCCGCCGCCTGGGCCTCCACCCTGAATTTGGACAGAAAAACCTTGTCATCCTTGAATTCCGGCTTCAGGACTTTCACTGCCACGAAACGGTTCAGTTTATGATCCTTCGCCTTATATACATCCGCCATTCCGCCCGAGCCGATGCGGTTTAAAATTTCATATCGGTTTTGAAGAAATGTCCCTGTTTTTAACATACTTTATACCCCGTTCGCTGTGGTTTCAGCCAGAACCACTGATATATTATCCCGGCCCCCGTTCTGATTGGCCAGTTCCACCAGTCTGTGGGCTGCCTTTTCCAGGGAATCTTCCTGCTTTACCAGTTTCAGGATGTCCTGATCCTCCACCATATTGGTCAGGCCATCGGAGCAGAGCAGGAACTTGTCCCCCGGATTCAGGGACACGTCAAAAAAGTCAATCCTGACCTGTTTTTTCACGCCCACTGCCCTGGTAATAATATTTTTTTCCGGATGGTTTCTGGCCTCTTCTCTCCCCAGTTCCCCGGCCCGAACCATCTCTTCCACCAGTGAATGGTCCCTGGTAATCTGTTCTATCCCGTCATCCAGCAGATAAAGCCGGCTATCTCCCACGTTGGCCACGTACAGGCAGCCCTCCTGTACGGTAGCCGCCACCACGGTAGTGCCCATTCCCTCCAGGCTTTTATCCGCTCTGGCTTTTTCCATTACTTTCTGGTTGGCCGCCTGTACCGCGGCCTCCAGCAGGGGGATCGGCCGTTTTTCCGATGCGCCCTCTATGTAATCCACCATGGTTTCCACCGTATAACGGGATGCCAGGTCACCTGCGTTATGCCCGCCCATCCCGTCAGCCACGATAAACAAATTGGAAAGGTTTCCCACAGGCTGATTGGATGCGTAGACAAAATCCTGATTCATATTCCGCTTTACGCCCACATCCGTTACACAGTACGATTTCATAGCTTTTCCTTTCTTTCAGAGGTTCTGCCTTCTGAAACATGTTCGGACGTTTTGAAAGACCCGGACTCTGACTCCAGATAGCTTCGCCGGAGCTGTCCGCAGGCTCCGTCAATATCTCTGCCCATTTCTCTTCTAATAGTAACATTTATTCCGTTTTTTTCAAGTTTATTTTTGAAGGCCTCCACTGCCTGACGGCTGGGCTGCACAAAGCTTCTCTCCTTCACCGGGTTGACAGGAATCAGATTGACGTGTCCATGCAGATCCCTCACCAGTTCCGCCAGTTCCCTGGCATCCTCCCCGGAATCATTTACCCCGGCCACCAGGCTGTATTCAAAAGTAAGCCTGCGCCCTGTCTGCTGAAAGTAAAAACGGCAGGCATCCAGCACCTCGCCCAGTTCATACCGGTTGGCCACCGGCATCAGCTGTTTCCGTTTATCCTGGCTGGAGGCATGCAGGGAAAGGGCCAGGGTAATCTGCAGCTTTTCCTCCGCCAGCCTGCGGATATTGGGAACAATCCCGCAGGTACTCACCGTTATATTTCTCTGGCTGATGTTCAGTCCCTGCCTGGAAGAAATAATCCGGATAAACTTCAGAAGCTGGTCGTAATTATCCAGAGGCTCCCCGGTTCCCATCACCACCACATGGGAGACTCTCTCTCCCGTAAGCTTCTGAATCCGGTAAACCTGTCCCAGCATCTCAGAGGCGGTCAGGTTCCGCTTCAGGCCTCCTATGGTGGAAGCGCAGAACCGGCAGCCCATCCGGCAGCCTGCCTGGGAGGAAATGCACACGGAATTTCCATGGTGATAGCGCATCAGCACACTTTCAATTACGTTTCCGTCCCGCAGCTCAAACAGATACTTCCTGGTTCCGTCCAGCCTGGATATCTGCACATCCACGGCTTTCATTCCGGAAAGGAAGCACTGTTCATCCAGCGTTTCCCGAAGCGCGGCGGGAAGGCTGCTCATCTGTTCAAAACGATCCGCCAGCTTTTCGTGAATCCACTGGTACACCTGTCTGGCCCGGAAAGGCTTTTCCCCCAGAAGTTCCATATAATTCTGCAGTTCTTCCATATCCATGGAACTGATATCTGTCTTTTCCATTGCGCTCACCGCTCCCCGTTTTTCCCTTCTTTTTATCCGGCAATCACAGGTTTTGCCATTTCCAGCCGGCGCAGCCTGGCTATAAAAAAGCCGTCCGTCTGATGTATCCCCGGAAGCAGCTGTATATAGCCGCCTCCTGTGGTCTTGCTCTTTAGTTCATTGCAGATATAGGAATCAATGCTTTCCAGCCGGAAAGGATAATTCTCCAGAAGCCATTTCAGATTCATCTGGTTTTCATCTGCCCCGATGGTACAGGTACTGTAAATCAGCACGCCGCCCGGCTTCACATAGTCCTGGGCTGCCCGCAGAATTTTTCTCTGCAGCAGAACCAGCTCCCTCTGCCTGGCTTCCGTCATTTTATATTTGATATCCTGCTTTTTCCCGATCACGCCCAGGCCGGAACAGGGCACATCCGCCAGTACAATGTCCGCCCTGTGATGGGAAAACCGGTTCCATTCCGTGGCGTCCTCCACATGGGCCTTAATGTTGATTGCCCCCGTGCGCTCTATATTTTCCTGCATCAGCTTAACTTTGTGCTCGGAGATATCCCTGGCTTCCACGAAACCGCTTCCCCGCAGTTTCTCGGAAATATGCAGGCTTTTTCCTCCCGGAGCGGCACAGACGTCAATGCAGTAGTCTCCCCAGTTGGGGGCGGCAATCTCCGCCACTAGCATGGAGCTTACGTCCTGTACCTGAATCCACCCTTTTTTAAAGGCGCGGATGGCTTTTATGTAATTATAGCCTGAAATCTCCAGGGCATAATCCAGATAGGGATGGCGGCGTACCGTAATATTCTGCTCCTGAAGATCCGCTATGATTTCTTCCACAGAGGCTTTCTCCAGAATACATCTCACCGTGGTTCCCTTCTCCTCATGGGAACTGCGGCAGACAGCCTCCACTGTGTCGAAATCAAACTGTGCCATCCATTTTTTGACAATCCAGAGGGGGATGGAGTACATAACCGACAGATACTGCTCCGGATCTTCCCTGACATCCGGATACACAACGCTGTCCAGGCCTCTGGCCGCATTGCGCAGCACCCCGTTTACAAATCCCTTCAGATTATAGAATCCTCTTCTCTGGGCAATTTTCACCGCTTCATTGCAGACCGCGGAATCCGGCACGCTGTCCATGTATTTCAGCTGGTAGACAGACATCCGCAAAAGATTGCGGATCAGGGGTTTCATATTGTAGACGGGAACTTTGGAAAAACATTCAATAATGTAATCCATCTGAAGCAGATACTCCAGTGTTCCCTCTGAGACTCTGGAGATAAACGCCCGGTCCCGTTTTTCCAGATACTGATATTTTTCCAGCACGCTGCGGATCACAACGTGGCTGTACGCCTCTTCTTCTGTGATCTCCATCAGGATCTCCAGCACGATCTCCCGGATGTTTACCGAACTAGTCACGGTCATTCCTCCTTGCCAGCAGAATAAGCCGCAGAAGCTGCAGCAGAGATGAGGCCAGAGCCGCCACATACGTCATGGCCGCCGCGCTCAGTACTTTTTTGCCTCCCGCCAGTTCCTCCTGTGAGAGCATCCCGGTATCCTGCAGAATTTTCATGGCTCTGGAGGATGCGTTAAACTCCACCGGAAGCGTTACCAACTGGAAGAGAACCGCCAGGCAGAAAAGGACAATCCCCACTGTAACCAGCGGACGCATGGAAAAAATAAGCCCTGCGATAAAAACAGGCCAGGCCAGCGTTGAGCCGAAATTTGCCGCCGGCACCAGGGTGCTTCGCAGCACCAGAGGGCCGTACTGAAGCTGGTCCTGAACGGCATGGCCGCATTCATGGGCCGCCACGCATACCGCCGCCACAGAGGATGAGCCGTATGTGCTGTCAGAAAGGCGCAGCGTTTTGCTTCTGGGATCATAGTGATCCGTCAGATCGCCGGATACCCGCTGGATGGATACATGATAAATTCCGCAGGCATGCAGCACCTGTTCCGCTGCCATGGCTCCCGTCATTCCCGAACGGGTCTGCACCCTGGAATATTTCTGAAATGTGCCTTTTACCCTGGCCGAAGCGATCAGGGTCAGTACCAGTCCCAGTATTGCCAGCAGATAGGTGGGATCAAATCCCCATCCGTAAAATCCTCTGCCAAATCCGTAATAATAGCTGTTTACACCTGCCAACAGATTCATGAAGCGTCACTCCTTTTCGGTTTTTTCCACACATCACACACCCAGGATCTCTCCCGGTGTCATCCGGTATCCCCTCAAAAAGGCATCCGTTTCCATTCTCTTCTTTCCCTCAAGCTGCAGCTCTTTTATCCGGAGAACTCCGTCTCCCGTCCGTATCTTCAGCGTCTTTCCCTCCGCCTCCAGTATGGTGCCAGGTTTCTCCTCTTCCCGGGACAGGCCGTCCTCTTCCACCTGCGCAGCCCATATTTTCAGCATTTTCCCTCTGTACCTGGTGTACGCGCTGGGCCAGGGATTTAAGCCCCGCACCAGACATTCGATGGATCGGGCAGGTCTGCTCCAGTCAATAAGGCCCATTTCCTTCTTCAGCATCCCCGCGTAGGGAGTGGGGCTTTCCTCCGGCTGCGGCTCAAACCGGGCCGTTCCGTTTTCCAGAGCTTCCAGCGTGCGTATCAGCAGATCCGCTCCCATCCTGCTCAGCTTTTCAAACAGGCTCCCGCCTGTCTCATCCCTGTCCAGAGCCACCTGCTCTTTCATAATCATATCGCCGGTATCCAGACCGGTATCCATGCGCATGGTGGTTACGCCGCTTACTTTTTCTCCGTTGATGACCGCCCACTGAATGGGCGCCGCTCCCCGGTAGCTGGGCAGCAAAGACGCGTGGACGTTGATACATCCCCAGGGCGGAAGCGTCAAAATCTCCTCCGGTATAATCTGCCCGAAGGCCACCACGACAATGGCATCCGGCTGATAGTTTTTCAGTATCTCCAGGTTCTCCGGATCCCGGATGCGCTTTGGCTGATATACGGGTATCCCGGCTTCCAGCGCGATTTCTTTTACCGGCGGCATCTGTACGCGGCCGCCTCTTCCTTTTGGCTTATCCGGCTGGGTAAAAACAGCCTGCACGCAGTATCTGGATGCCAGGAGCGCTCTCAGCGTCCCCGTTGCAAAATCCGGCGTTCCCATAAATACAATATTTTTCATTCCTTTATCCCTACTCTTCTTCCTCTTCTATCAGATCCGGATCTGTGTCGTAAAGCTTTCCTTCCACCTTGCTTACATACATAATCCCATCCAGATGATCGCACTCATGACAGATCGCTCTGGCAAGCATCTCTGTCCCTTCCACCTCAAATTCTTCCATATTTTCATTCAGTGCCTTAACTTTTACATAGTTGGGTCTGGTCACCATTCCCGCCTGTCCCGGAAGGCTTAAGCATCCTTCCGATCCGGTCTGGCTGCCGGAAGTCTCCAGAATCTGAGGGTTAATCATAATCAGCGGGCCCTCTCCCACATCAATCACAACAATTCTGCGAAGGACACCCACCTGAGGAGCCGCCAGCCCTACGCCCTCCGCATGGTACATGGTTTCCAGCATATCCTGTATCAGCTCTTTCAGCCGGGGCGTCATCTCTGTCACTTCCCTGCATGTTTTCTCCAGTACCTTATCACCCATAATCCTGATCTGTCTTAACGCCATTTTTCTGTCCTCCATCCTGTCTTAATTTATGTCAAACTGCATGGCCACCTGATCAAATCCATGATTGACAGCCACATATCTCTCTATCCTGTTTTTTATCTCCGTCAGCATCCCGATATTCTCATGCTTCAGATAAATAACCATACGGTACTGATCCTGGATCCTAGATACCGCCTCGTCGGCCGGCCCCAGTACGGTTATACCCCTGCCCGCGCCTGCCTGCTGAATAAATTTTTTAAGGTAGCCGCAGGCCAGCTTCAGATACGCTTCATCCGGCCCGGAACAGTGAATGGCAAACAGGCCTCCGGCCGGAGGATATCCGGCCAGGGCCCGGTAATTCATCTCCTGTTCATAAAAGCTTTCATAGTCCTGCGCCGCAGCGGCCTGTACGGCGTAATGGTCCGGATCATAGGTCTGGATGATCACCAGGCCCCGGGATTTTCCCCGGCCGGCCCGGCCGGCCGCCTGGGTCAGCAGCTGAAAGGTTCTTTCCGCCGCCCTGTAATCCGGGATGTGCAGCGAAAGGTCCGCTGCCAGCGCTCCTACCAGCGTCACATCCGGAAAATCATGTCCCTTCACAATCATCTGGGTTCCCACCAGAATATCCGCTTCACGGCCCGCGAAGGCTGAAAGAATTTTTTGGTGGTCCTCCTTGCCTCTGGTGGTATCCAGATCCATCCTGAGGACTCGAGCCCGGGGGAACTCCCGCTGCAGTTCTTCTTCCACCTGCTGGGTGCCTGCCCGGAATGTGCGGATAAATCCCGAACCGCACCGGGGACAGTTTTTTACCGCCGGCTGTTCATAGCCGCAGTAATGGCAGACCAGCTTTCCTCCTCTGTGGAGAGACAGGGATACGGCGCAGTGAGGGCAGGTCAGTACATGTCCACAGGAACGGCAGGAAACGAATCCTGCGTATCCTCTCCTGTTTAAAAAGAGCATCACCTGTTCCCCGGATGACAGGCGTTCTTCTATGGCCTCCCGCAGGCTGCGGCTGAGCATGGAACGGTTCCCTTCCCGCAGTTCCTGCCGCAGATCCACCACCGACACACTGGGAAGTTCTGCCTGGCCGGCCCGCCTGGTCAGGCGGAACAATCTGTATTTCCCGGTCATGGCGCCGTAATAGGCTTCCAGAGAAGGGGTGGCGGAGCCCAGCACCACCCGGGCATGCTCCATTTTCCCTCTCTGCAGGGCCACCTCTCTCGCATGGTACCGGGGCATGGTTTCACTCTGGTAAGCCGGTTCGTGTTCCTCATCCATCACAATAATTCCCAGGCGGGAAAAAGGAGTGAAAAGGGCGGAACGGGGGCCTATCATCACATCCAGTTCCCCGTTTCTGGCTCTCTCAAACTGATCGTACCGTTCCCCCTGGGAAAGCCTGGAGTTGATAACGGATACCCGGTCGCCGAAGTTTCGGTAAAACCGCAGCACGGTCTGATACGTCAGGGCAATTTCCGGAATCAGCACGATCGCCTGCTGCCCCCGGCTCACCGCGTACCGGATCAGTTCCATATAAACTTCTGTCTTTCCGCTTCCCGTAATGCCGTGAATCAGGTAGCGGCCCGGAGGATCCTCTTCCCATTCCCCCGTAATTTCATCCACTATCCTCTGCTGCTCCTCATTCAGACGGATTTCTTTTTTCTCCCCTGTATAGCCTTGCACCGGATTACGGTATAGTTTCTCACTTTTCACCCGGACTATTCCCTGCTCCTCTAGGGCGCGGATCACCGCCGCTGTAATATTCAGTTTTTCGGATACCAGTTCCCAGGGAAGCTCCGGTTCATCCAGCAGCGCCTCCACCAGTCTGGCTCTGGCCTTCTGGTGCTTTCTCTGAAAAAAATCCAGTCTCTCCCGGGCCGCATCCCCGTCCAGCGCCAGCACGATCCAGCGCCGCTGTTTTTCTTTTATCTTTCTCTTTACCGGTATGACGGTTTTTAAAGCCTGAAGCATGGTGGAACCGTACCGGTTCCGGATCCAGGCCGCCAGTCCCACCAGCCTGGCTTCCTCATCGGCAGCGTCCGTCATGACCCTGCCGATTTCCTTCATCCTGGCCGGATCATAGCCCGCCTGCCCGGAAATGCCGGTCACATAGCCTCTTACAGGCCGGTTTCCCTTTCCGAAGGGAACCTCCACCACGGTCCCCGGCTCCAGCATTCCTTCCATCCGCTCCGGAATTCTGTACTGGAAAACCCGGTCCAGCTTTTCACTGGAAATATCTACAATTACGTCTGCGTAGCGCTCCTGCATCTGTTTCTCTCATCTCCCGGCAGCCGCGTCCTCCCGGAGAATTTCCTGTATCAGGACTCTCTCGTCCATGGGATATTTTTTCCCTTCTATCTCCTGATAATCCTCATGGCCTTTTCCGGCCAGGACAATAATATCTCCCGGCTCCCCATGATGGATCACATAGGCAATCGCTTCCTTCCGGTCTGTAATGCGCACATAGCTGCCTTTTGTTTTCCTGACGCCCGTCTCAATATCGTCCATAATATCCTCCGGTTTTTCGTACCGGGGATTATCGGATGTAATAACCGTCAGGTCCGCCAGGCTTCCCGACACCTCTCCCATCTCGAAGCGGCGCGCCCTGGCCCGGTTTCCTCCGCATCCGAAAAGACATACCAGCCTGTGGGGATGGTATTCCTTTAGAGTGGTCAGCAGGCTCTGCAGCGCCATGGCATTGTGGGCGTAGTCGATCATCAGCGTAAACTGATCCGACACCTTCACCATCTCAATCCGGCCTTTTACCCGGATCCCCTTCAGGGCTTTCCTGATCTCATCCTGTGATACATTAAAATGCCGGCATATGGCAATGGCTGCCAGGGAATTATACACGCTGAATTTTCCCGGGATATCAATCTCCACATCAAAATGAAGCATTCCCTCCAGCATATAGCTGACTCCCAGATAACCTGGCCGGCTTACCAGATGGGCGTTTACCGCCCGCAGGTCCGCTCTGTCGTTAAAGCCGTAGGTCTCCACCGAGCAGGTATGGCCTTCCAGAATTCTGTCCAGATGGGGATCGTCCCCGTTGAGAATGCCTACTTTACACTGGCGGAACAGACGGCTTTTGCATTCCAGATAGTCGTCAAAGCTGCTGTGCTCCGCCGGTCCGATATGATCCGGCTCAATATTGGTAAAGATACCGATCTCAAACAAAAAGCCGGCTGTGCGGTGCAGCATCAGTCCCTGGGATGATACTTCCATCACCGCAATCTGGCAGCCCGCATCCAGCATGCGGCGAAAATATTTCTGAATCGTCAGAGACTCCGGCGTCGTATTTCCCGCCGGTATCACCTCATCCCCGATGATCGCTTCGATGGTGCCAATCAGTCCCACCTTATAACCGGCTGACTCCAGTATGGATTTTACCATATAAGTCGTGGTCGTCTTGCCCTTCGTCCCGGTAATGCCGATCACCTTCAGCTTCTCCGCCGGATAGTCATACCACGCCGCCGCAATCAGCGCCATGGCCATCCTGGTGTCCTGCACATAAACAACCGTCACCCCGGCCGGCGCGTCAATGGGATCCTCCGCCACCAGCACACTGGCTCCTTTTTTTATCACATCCGCCGCGTACTGATGCCCGTCTGTCACTGCGCCTTTAATGCAGATAAACAGGGATCCTCTGGTTACCTTTCTGGAATCGTTGACCACGTCCGTCACTTCCACATCCAGAACTCCCTGCAGCCGGGTGTATGTAACCCGCTCCAGTAATCTTGATAATTTCATGATCGCATTCACCTTTCATTCCATTTGTGGTTATTATACCATCTGTGAAGTAGCATCACAAGAAAATCTTTGCCGGCCTCTTTTGCCGCCATAAAAACCAGGGACGGTCCGCTTCTCTTTGCGCGCGGACCGTCCCCATCCTGTTATTCTTCTTTCCCGGACCGGCAGGCAGGCAGGGAAAACCAGAATTCCACCCCGTCTTCCCGGTTTTTCACTCCGTATGCTCCGCCGTGGAGCAGAATGACTGTTTTTACAATGTAAAGCCCCAGGCCCGCGTGGTAGTCTCCGGGACGATCCTGATAATAGCTGTTCCAGATACTCTCCAGCTTATCTTCCCGGATTCCCGGTCCCTGGTTGTAAACCCGGAATATCACCTGCCCATCCGCCAGATCCGTAGACACTTCAATCCTGGATCCCGGACCGGTATGGGAGACGGCGTTCAGAATATAGTTGCCCATAGCCTTTTCCATGCAGCTGCGGTCCGCCAGCACAAAGCAGTTCTGATCCATATGGCTGATGTGCCGGATCTGTTTTTTCCGGAAAAGAGCGTCATATTTCTGCAGAAGGCGCAGCGTCATCTCTGACAGATCCAGTTCCCTCCGATCCAGTTCCTCCAGTTCATGCTCCGCGGAGGATATTTTCAGCAGACTGCGGACCATATCGGACATTTTATCAATCTCCTCCCGGATCGAGCTGAAATAGTACTGTTTCTTTTCGTCTTTCTCTCCCGAAAGCAGCTCCAGCATCTCCATCTGGCTGGAGATCACCGCCAGGGGCGTCTTCAGCTCATGGGAAATATTGGCGTTAAACTCCTGCCGCATCCGCTCCATCCGTTCTTTCTGATCCTTCTCCTCCTGCAGCCTCACATTCCGGTTTTCCAGTTTGGAATTATCCTTTTCCAGTTCCTGAATATAATACTGCACCTGATCTGCCATCTCATTGAAATTTCTGGCCAGGGTATTTACCTCCGCATAGGGAGTCTCCTCCTGCATCCTGGCGGAAAAATCGTGCTCTGCCAGCCGCTTGGATATCGCCGCCATCTCTTCTATGGGTTTTGTGATCCTTCTTCCCAGGACAAACATTACCACGCTTCCCAGCACAATCGCCACGATCACCACCGCCGCCAAGAACTGTTCCGTATAAAAAAAGGCGCTGTAGGAGCTTCCCGAAGTTTCCCGTATGCAGACGTAGTAGAATCTGCCGTCCTGATCCACAATCCCCCGCAGCTGCACTCCGCCGTAGCTGCGGGTATTTCGCAGCACTGCCCGGGGTTCTCGGGTATACAAGTCTTTCTGGATTTCAATGTTCCGTCTTACGGTTCCTTCCTGGTCCCGGCTGACGGTTGTATAAACCGGCTCAAACTGATCATCGGATATGATAAAGGAAAAATGCTCTTCCTCATAGCTCTCCAGCACTTCCCAGTCCTGATCCCTCAGATTGGCCAGATCCATCTCCCGGATGTCCTCAAAAGCCTGCTCAGCCAGCCGGGCTTTTTCCCTGTTATAAAAAGGGGCCGCAAAGATGCTGTACACCACCGTACTTCCCCCCACTACGATGAGCAGGAATACAATTTCCATGATCATCAGATTTGTTTTCAGTTTAATCTTGATCTGATCTGTCTTCAAATAAATACCCCACTCCGTATACTGATTTGATGCAGGAGCCGTATTCTCCCAGTTTTCTGCGAAGCTGCTTGATAATGGTATCCACCGTCCGGGAATCTCCCACGTAATGATAACCCCAAAGTTCCTCCAGAAGCATCTCTCTCTTTTGAATCCGTTTTTTGTTGCAGATCAGGTATTCCAGCACATCGTATTCTCTGGGCGTAAGGCCGATCTCCTTTCCCCCGCAGAAAACCTTCCGGCTCTGGGGCTGAAGCAAAATCCCCCCTGCCTCAATCTGCTCCTGCAGTTTTCCCGTTCTTTTCAGGACAGCTTCTATGTGGGCTTTTACAACCGACAGCACATAGGGTTTTGTCAGATAATCATCTGCCCCGTTTTCAAAATTCTGAAGCTGGTCCCGCACGGAATCTCTGGCCGTCACCATTATAACCGGCACCCTGGACCGCTTTCGGATTTCTTTTAGTATCTCCGTACCGCTGATATCCGGCAGCATAATATCCAGCAGAATCAGGTCCAGTTCGTGCATTCTGTCGTAAAACAGTTCCAGCCCTCTGTCCCCCGTAAAAGCGCAGACTACCTGGTATTCATTCATACCCAGGTAGTCTGCCAGTGTTTCCGCCAGTTTTTCTTCGTCCTCAATCAGCAGGATTCTTGCTTTTGGTCTGATCAGTTCTTCAGCAGACAACTTGCATCCTCCATTCCCTGAAGCTGAATCGTCCCGGTCTCCAGGTATTCCTGCTGAAGCCGTTCGTAATCAGCCGCCCGCTGCTCCACATGCTCTATCACATTATCCTTGGTCACATAAACTCCGAATCCGGGATAACTGTCTGTACCGTTGATGGTGTCTATAACCAGATCCGCAATTTCATAGTAGAAGTGACCTTCATTATAAAAGTTATAGGGGTTCATGTCAATATCATGGTAGCCGCTGAAATCCCAGTAGTCTGTAATCAGGGCCATATCCACCAGGAACTCCCGGTAATAGGTGCTCTCATGCTCGCTCATCTCCCCGATAAAGGAGGGCGAAACCAGCACCATCAACTCCACGCCGTTCTGGTCGCACATATTTTTAATCTGTCTGAGATACTCCAGGCTCTCATCCAGATAAGCTGCTCTTCGCGGTTTTGTAAACAGCGTTTTCATATGGGCATCAAAATCTGCCAGCACATACTTCTGAGTAAAGCTTTCCCAGTCCTTCTCCACTCTCTCATAATACCGGGACAGGTTTCTCTCTCCGGTGGAGGTCAGCTCGTAATACTTCGTCTCTGTCAGACGTTCCTTCAGACGGCTGAAGCTCTCGCCGATATCTTTGGACAGGAAGTCAAAAATTTCCAGCAGCTTCGATTCACCGGTGAGAACCGCCGGAAGTTTATAAGTCACATCTTTCTGATCCCGCAGCAGGAAACGAACCTCACCGCCGCTGATATTGATAATAATTTTTTTGGGACTGGCATTCTCGATTAAAAACTTCGTCTCCAGATAATATTCGTAGAAGCTGCCGCCGGTCTCATACAGATTATAATAGCGGTATCCGTCCAGTTCCTGCAGTTTCTCCGGACGGTAAGTTCCCGCTTTGGATCCCCCCAGCAGATAGGCGTCATAATTGTCGCTGAAGTGAAGCACATGCTCCAGCTTCAGTTCCCTCTGCATATAGGTAGTATCTACCGGGAAATCAATCTTGTCATAGTCTCCTGACTGGAATGCAAAATACCCGAAAGGATCCACAAAATAGTTGGCGCAGGCCACAGCAATCAGCACGGCGAAAACCAGTCCGAGAAAAGCAATATTCCACTTTTTGAATTTCATTCTTCCGCCTCCTAAAACTGAAAATACAGGAACTGCACCACCTGGTTCATTCTGGCCAGGCAAACCGCAAGAAGAGCGCCTGTGAACACATAGTGCTTCCAGTCTGTCTTAAACTTTTCACCCATCTGTCTTGTGGTGGGAGCAAACCAGCAGATAATCAGACCGATCACAACCAGCAGTCCCAGCTTCTGATGATGGCCTACGAACTTGGAGAACTGATGCCATACCTGAGACCAGCCCATGGAGGTCAGTGCGCCGATATCAAACATGCTGCGGTACACGATTCCCGCATCCTTCAGGCTCTCAGCCACAAAAATAACACGGGTAAGGACAATGCACAGGAAGGTCCCGATCACGCCCACCAGATAGGGCGGATACTTTTTATGGTAACTCTCCCAGGCGCCGATGCACACCAGAATGCCGTTCATAATACCCCATATAATAAAGTTCCATCCGGCTCCGTGCCAGATACCGGACACCAGGAAGGTCACCATGGTGGCTATGTAGTAGTTTCTCCACCAGCAGCCTTTCCGGAATACGCTCTTAAACACATAGCCTCCCAGGAACCGGGACAGAGTGATATGCTGTCTCTGCCAGTACTCCTGCATGGTCTGGGCTTTCCAGGGCGCATTAAAGTTCTCCGGCAGACGGATATTAAAGAACAGGCCCAGGCCGATGGCCATATCCGTATAGCCTGAAAGGTCAAAATAATAGGCCAGTGAATACTCCAGGGTATAGAACCAGGATTCCCACATGGTCACGGAATTGTTGATAGCGCCGTAAAACTCCGCCGCATTGTTGTTCATGGGGTCGGCCAGAATCATTTTCTTGGCGCAGCCGATAGTAAAAATAAAGATTCCAAGAGCCACATTCCTCTGATTAAACACCCGGTTCTTGGGATCTTCAAACTGAGGCGTAATCTCCGCGTGGTGTACAATGGGGCCCACGATCAGCTGAGGGAAGAAAGTGATAAACAGAAGGTATTCTGTAATATTATACTTTTTGGTCTTTCCCCGATAGCAGTCCACCAGGAACGCGATCAGCTGGAAGGTAAAGAACGAGATACCGATGGGCAGCACCACATTCTTCATGATGAAGTCAGTGCCAAACAGGGCGTTTACATTCTCCAGGAAGAAATTCATGTATTTGTAATATCCCAGGAACCCTACGTTGGCCAGTACACCCACTGCCAGCAGCGCTTTTCTCTGGAGCGTTTTATCTTCCTGCAGCTGGCACATGGTGATGCCGATCACATAGTTTGCCAAAACGCTGCCCATAAAATAAGGGAAGAACGATGGGCTTCCCTGGGCATAAAAATAAAAGGACGCGATCACCAGCCAGATCTTACTCATTTCATAGAAGCGGAAATGATTTAAAACCCAGTATCCGATGGCTGTGATCGGAAAAAACATAAGTACAAACTGATAGGATGAAAATATCATGTTTCTTTCTCTCTCCGTTCTGTTATTCCATAGTCTTCCACTTGTTCATGTGCTTTTCAATTACGCGGAACAGCACCTCTTCCATCAGGATCATAACCACTCCCAGCGTAATAATCACAATCAGGGTAGCGGCCGTGTCCGCCGTATTTCTGGACACGCTGAGCACATAGCCCATACCTCTGGGCACGCCCACCAGCTCCGCCGCGATCACCACTCGCCAGGCCATTCCCAGTCCCAGACGGAATCCTGCCACCACATAGGGCAGAATACTGGGGATGACGCAGTAGCGGATTCTCTGCATCATGCTGGCTTCCATAATACCCAGCACATTTTCCAGACGCCGGTCCACATTCTGCATCCCCTGGAAGGTGTTTACAATAATAGGGGAAATGGAACCCATCACAATGATAAAAATAGCCGCACTGTTTCCAAGCCCAAACCACAGAATTGCCAGGGGAACCATGGCAACGCCCGGAATGGGAGAAATAAACCGGATAATGGGATAAAAAGTATTGCGAATGTTCTCGCTCAGCCCCACCAGGATGCCCACCGGAAGTCCGATGGCCACTGCGATGGCAAAACCGGCCAGCACTCTTCCCAGACTCACCAGAAGGTTGGAAAGCAGATATCCTGATTTCAGCATCTCTACCAGTTCCGCCGCCACCGAAGTAGGCAGGGGAAACAGCATCTGCGCCGTAACGGCGTCCATCTTTCCAAACAGGCCGGTTACGGATGCCGCCGTCCACAGTGCGAGGATCAGCAGCACTCCGATACAGCCCTGTACGATTTTCTTTCTCACGTCTTCAAGCCTCTCTTTTCAGGATTACCCTTCCGGGCATTGATTACTGCAGGAAAAACTCCTCCGCTGCCGGAAGCTCGTCCAGATAGCCGGCGTCCACAGACCACTGGAGGATCTCCATGGCAGCCTCCTGATCAATCTCATAATGGAAATCGATCCGGGTTCGGGCTTTCTCCACCACCGGCTCTTCCAGCATCAGCACAGAGGCCAGAATTGCGTTGGCGCCTTCGTCCTCATTCAGATAATCCGTCGTCTTCTCATGAACCTCCAGGAACGTATCCAGGGTTTCTGCACGGCTGGCAATCAGATCACCTGTGGCAACCACCACGTTTCCGGGATAAAAACCGGTCTCGGAATCTCCGGAAATTTCCTGGGCCGCATCATATATGATTTTAATGTCATCCCCGTAGGCAGCCTCAGCCTGGGCCGCGTAGGGCTCCCAGGTAATCATGGCGTCCACCTCTTTTGTAGCCATCAGGGAGGTGGACATATCCGCCGGTTTCATACCGGAAATCAGGATCACATCCACATCCGGCTCCAGCCCTCCGTCCGGAAGGATCCGGGCCCGCAGCATGGCATCTGTCACAGTGGCAATGCTGGGTTCCGCCACCATCTTGCCTGCCAGGTCTTCCACCGTTTCAATACCGGAATCCGCCCTGGTCATCAGCACATGGCCGCCGCCGTTGGCGCCTGCCACCACCTTCAGGTCAATCCCTCTCATAAACCAGGTGGCAGCCGGTCCGATTCCGCCCATGGCCACATCCAGCTCACCTGCCGCAAAAGCCTCCATCATGGCGGAGCCATCGGAAAACTCCAGCAGTTCCACATTCAGCCCGGCTTCCTCAAAATATCCCAGTTCCTGGGCTACAAAGGGTGTCGCTGTTCCAAGGGACAGGATAGAACCCACTCTGAGGGCCGTATCCTCCTCCGCAAGTGCCGCGCCGGAAAACAGGGCGGTGCCCAGACAGAAAGCTGCCGCTGCCGCCGTCCATTTTGCTTTCATACCGCTGCGCTTTGTATCATTCATTCCGTTCTTTTTCATCTGCCTTCCTCCTGTTTTGTGGTTTTATACCTGTCTATCCATCATTTTCTGATATACTTCCTTCAGTTTCAGGCGCTGGATTTTTCCGTTGCCGCCCTGCGGGATATCCTCCACAAAGAACACCTTCCGGGGCACCTTATAATTGGCAATCCGCTGCCCGCACCATTCCTTCACCTGTTCCTCGTCAAGCGCTTCTCCCTCTTTTACCTTTATAAAACAGGCCACTTCCTCACCGTAAACGGGATCCGGCACTCCCACAGCCGCCGCCAGCTCCACCTGGGGGATCTGGTACAGCACCTCATCAATCTCAATAGGGGAAAACTTTTCTCCCGCCCTGTTGATCAGTTCTTTAATCCGGCCTGACAGGAACAGATATCCTTCCTCGTCCAGATATCCTACATCCCCCGAATGAAACCACTCTCCGGTAAAAGAGCGTTCTGTCTCCTCCTGCTTATGATAGTAGCCGCAGGTTACATTTTTCCCCTTAATCCAGACTTCCCCTTCTGCGCCTGCCGGCTGGTCCTTTCCCTCCGGATTCACCACCCGGATGCTGTTTCCGTAGGCCAGGCCCACGGATCCCACCTTGTGGGCAGCCGGCGGCAGAGGATTGCTGGTAATCTGGGCACATCCTTCTGTAATGCCGTAAGACTCAATCACCGGCACATGGCAGGTTTCTTCAAATTCATGCAGCACCGCTCCCGGAAGAGCCGAAGAAGCGGAGCGGGCGAACCGCAGGCTGGAACGGCGGCCGTATTCCGGGATCCCTCTGGCCAGCATATGGGAGTACATGGTGGGTACTCCGCTGAACCAGGTGATCTGGTACTGTTCCACAAATTTCCAGAAACGGCTTACGGAAAATTTTCCGCCGATCACAATCGTCTGTTCAGAGGCCAGCGGCGTCAGCAGCGTAATCACCAGCCCGTTGATATGAAACCAGGGCAGCACGCAGAGCACCCGGTCCTGCTCTGTAAACTGGTGAGCCTGAATGATATCCTCCGTCTTGGCCATCAGATTGTCAAACGTAAGGATCACGCCCTTGGGATGTCCGGTAGTGCCGGACGTGTACAGCAGCATAGCCACATCCTCCGGCAGATCCTTTACCCCGTCTTCATACAGAGGCCAGTATGTAACCTTCCCTTTGGAAACCGGCTGTATAGGAGAAGATGCGTCTTTCAAAAAAGCATCCAGTTCTTCCCGGAAGGCGTCCCGGTATTCGTCCTGAATCAAAATACCGGCAGCCTGGGTATCCTCCATGATGTAGAGCAGTTCCTTCCACTTCAGGTTAGTGTTGACGGGTACCGCCACGCCCCCGCAGAAGGTAACAGCAAAGTAATCAACAGCGAATGCCACGCTGTTGTCCATCATTATCAAAACCCGGTCTCCCGGTTTCACTCCCATATGTTCAAATGCCCGGGCAGCCTCCCGCACCTTTGCCAGAAACTCTCCGTAGGTTACAGTCTCACCCTCTCTGGCGTCAATCAGAAACTGCACTGTCTCTTTCCGCCCGGCAAGCCCCTCCAGCATAATCTCAAACCTGTTTTTCATCTTTTCCGGTTCCTTTCCGCTTATCCCTCAGTTTTCAGCCGTCTGTACGCTTTCTCTTCCCAGTCTCATAATCCGGTTCCGCAGTTCAATAAACTCGGAGCTGGTACGGTTCCTGGGACGGGGCAGATCAATGGAAATGGTCTCTTTTACCTGGGCCGGCGTTCCGGAGAACACCACCACCTTATCCGAAAGATACACCGCCTCATCACTGTCATGGGTTACAAATATCGTTGTAAAATCTTTCCGCTTGCACAGCTCCGTCAGTTCATCCTGAAGCTTCATTCTGGTAAAAGAATCCAGCGCACCGAAAGGCTCATCCATCAGCAGAATATCCGGATGCATCACCAGAGCCCTGGCAATGGCCACCCGCTGCTTCATTCCGCCGGACAGCTGATGGGGATAGGATTTTTCAAATCCCTGCAGTCTCACCATTTCAACCGCCCATGCCACTTTACGCTCGATTTTTTTCTTATCAGCCTTTTCCACCTTCAGGCCCAGGGCGATATTGTTCCACACATTCATCCAGGGAAATAATGCGTAATCCTGAAACACCATACATCTGCTGCGTTCCGGCTTCTCCACCTTTTTTCCGTCCACCAGCACCTCGCCCTCATCCGGCTTCAGAAGCCCGGCCAGAATTCGCAGAAGGGTGGATTTTCCGCATCCGGAAGGACCCACCAGCGAAACAAACTCTTTATCCTGAATATTTAGGGAAATATGATTAAGAATGGACAGATTCTCTTCCTGATAATTCTGCGGAAATGACTTGGATACACCTTTTATTTCAATCATAATGAACTTCTCTCCCAAATTAATTTAAAATTTACCGTCCTTCTCCCCTGCTTATCCGGCGGCAAATATTGCAAATTATTTCATATCCATTACTCTATTATTTCGACTCTATTACATATTTGTGATGCAAATGTGATGAGTTTATATTTTATAAAATATGCCTGTTAATAGCATCTCTGCCTGCCTGGAAATCCAGGCAATATATCCTATGGCATAAAAAACCCCTGGAGCAGGAACCTCCGGGGGTTTAAAAGCGCTCGTTAAACGTTTCATAAATATTACAACATTTACGAACCTATTATGGCATATGCACTCAGAAAGTGCAAGCGCATTTTTCTTTTTTTCGTCTGTTTTTCGCTGTAAGTTGCTGGATTTTGTGGAAAATCTCTGTATTTCCTACCGCAGCTTTCCCCGTTCTGCCAGCAGATCCAGTCTGTCTTTATAACTGCTCTCCAGGGCATTTTTCTTCAGGGATTTTTTCTTTGCCACCACGATCTGGCCTTTTGCCTTTGTGGGACCCTGCATGGTTCCCGCTCCTCCTACGCATCCGCCGGGGCAGGCCATTCCCTCCAGCAGAAAGCCGTCATACTTCCCTTTTCTGGCTTCCTCCAGCAGTTCCCGGCAGTTTCTCAGTCCTTCCGCATTGGCCACTTTCATCTCCCGGTCCGGTTCCAGCTCCTTAATACAGTTTACCACAGCGGAAGCCACGCCCTGGCTCACAGCGAAGCCCCGGCCGTCCGCGCTGGCGTCTGAAAGGGTTCCGTCCGCGGGAATCTGCTCGAAGTCAATGCCTTTGGCGGTAAACATCCCCACCACTTCCTCAAAGGTCAGCACAAAATCTATGTCGCTGCGGATCTCCTGCCTGCTGGCTTCCAGCTTCTTGGCAGAACAGGGACCGATAAAGACCACCTTGCATCCGGGATGTTCCCGTTTCAGAAGTCTCCCCGTCAGCACCATGGGGGTCAGAGCCATGGAGATACAGGGCGCCAGATCCGGAAACATTTTCCGTGCCATCTCCGCCCAGGCCGGGCAGCAGGATGTGGCCATAAACGGATGTTTCCCCGGCACCTCCTCCAGGAAATCCTGGGCTTCCTGAATCGTGCACAGATCCGCTCCCACCGCCACTTCCATGATATCCGCGAATCCCAGCCGCTTCATAGCCTCCCGGAGACGCTCCGGGGTCAGATCCCGGCCAAACTGGCCGATAAAAGCGGGCGCCACTGCCGCATACACGGGAGTCCCCGTTTTCATGGCATGAATCACCTGAAAAATCTGGCCTTTATCCGCAATCGCTCCAAAAGGACAGTTCACCAGGCACATGCCGCAGGATACACATTTGTCATAATCGATCTGGGCTCTTCCCAGCCTGTCGCTTCCTATGGCATCCACGCCGCAGGCTGCCGCGCAGGGCCGCTCTGTTTTTATGATCGCGTGATAAGGACACACGCCGATACATTTCCCGCACCGGATACATTTGGCGGGATCCACCTGGGAACGGCCGTTTACAATGGAAATCGCCCCCTTGGGGCAGACCTCCTTGCAGGGATGGGCCAGGCATCCTTCGCAGGCGTCCGTCACCCGTATTTCCTGATCCGGGCAGGAATGGCAGGCAAACTTGATAATGTTAATAAGGGGCGGATCATAATATTTCTCCGCAATAGCGCTCTCCTCAATCCCCTTGGAAACCGGGGCGTGTTCTGTCATGCTGCGGAGAGGCAGCCCGATGGCCAGCCTCAGACGCTCCTCCACAATCGCTCTCTCCAGGAAAACGCTTTCCCGATAGGTTGCCACCTCTCCCGGAATTATTTTATAGGGCAGATCAATAATTCTGGAGTAATCACCGCCCTCAAACGCCATCCGGGCAACCTCCGTAAACACCTTTTGCCGGATTTCCACCACATTGGTGTAGACGCCGCGCATACTCATACTTGTGTCCCTCTTTCTTTATCAGATCAGCGGGTACCGTTCTGTCAGGGATTTTACAATCCTTCTGGCATCTTCCGCTCTGCTCTCTCCCTCTTTCAGCATCATGGCCACAGCCTCCGCAATCAGATCCATATCCGCTTCATTCATCCCCCGGGATGTTACCGCCGGAGTTCCCAGACGAACGCCGCTGGTAACAAAAGCAGATTTCGGATCGTTGGGGATGGTGTTCTTATTGCAGGTAATATTGACGCTGTCCAGAAGATTTTCCACTTCTTTTCCCGTCTTGTCTACCGTCGTAAGATCTACCAGCATCAGGTGGTTATCCGTACCGCCGGATACAATGCTGATGCCTCTGTCCATCAGGCCTTTGCAGAGCGCCTTCGCGTTTTTAATGATTGTTTCCTGATAGGTTTTGTATTCCGGACTCATGGCTTCCTTAAAGCAGACGGCCTTCGCCGCGATCACATGCATAAGGGGGCCTCCCTGGGTGCCCGGGAATATTGCCTTATTCAGCTTATGCTCCTCGGCAAACTCCTTGCTGGAGAGAATCAGGCCGCCTCTCGGTCCCCGCAGCGTTTTGTGGGTCGTGGTCGTGGTCACATGGGCATACGGAATGGGACTGGGATGGCATCCGGCCGCTACCAGGCCGGCAATATGCGCCATATCCACCATCAGGTACGCTCCCACTTCGTCCGCAATCTCCCGGAACTTTTTAAAATCAATGGTTCTGGCGTATGCGCTGGCTCCGGCCACAATCAGTTTCGGCCTGCATTCCAGGGCGATTCTGCGCACTTCGTCATAGTCAATAAAGCCCTGGTCATTCACTCCGTAGGGTACGGCTTTATAATAGGCTCCGGAAAGGTTAGCGGGACTTCCATGGGTCAGATGGCCTCCGTGCGCCAGATTCATGCCCATTACGGTATCACCGGGCTGAAGCAGCGCGAAAAATACCGCCATGTTTGCCTGTGCGCCTGAGTGGGGCTGCACGTTGGCATAGGTACATCCGAATATTTTCATCGCCCGGTCTCTGGCCAGGTTTTCCACTACATCCACGCATCCGCATCCGCCGTAATACCGCTTTCCCGGATATCCTTCCGCGTATTTATTTGTAAGTGGGCTGCCCATGGCAGCCATAACTGCCTTGCTTACCCAGTTCTCTGAAGCAATCAGCTCAATATGGCTGTTCTGCCTTTCTTCTTCTGCCACAATCGCGTCCGCGATCTCCGGGTCGGTCATCCTGACCTCATCCAGTGAATACATTCCTCTGTTCCTCCCTTGCTTGATTCTGTTGTATGTCTTTTGTGCGCTTCCATCTGTTTGCGCACTATGGACAATATAGCGAAGTTTAAGGAAAATGTCAAGGCAGATCGCATAAAAAAAGGAAAGTTGCAAAAAGATTTCATCGCTTCCGGTACATCCGGTGTTCACCTTGTCCTATCGACATCTGTCCGCAGCCAACGGAATATTCCGCTGGCTGCGGAACATCTGTCTCGGACATGTGTACACCCGGATGTACCGGAAGCATATGTACTCTTTTTTGTAACTTTCCTTTGCATTTATAGCAGAAAGAGGATGCGGTTCAAAGTATAATACTTTTTGAATTTTCTTTTAGCTCATAAATTCTTTTTAAGCAGCCAGCATTTTCAAATTTAAGTGTCTGTCGGGCGAGCCTGCACCGAAAGCAGTTTCGAAAATCCTCCCATAACGCAAAAAATCACTGCAAAATTTCTTTGCGATGTCATATGTTCAAGATTTCCTCCTTACTGTATTCTGTTGTTTGATAACCAGGGCATCAAAGGGTATCAAGGCAAAAACCCGGAAACCCTTGATTTTACTGAATATTTTCAATGGAGCATACGGGACTTGAACCCGTGGCCTCCACACTGCCAGTGTGGCGCGCTCCCAACTGCGCTAATGCCCCGTATCTGCGGTTTTCCGCATCACTATTTAGTATTATATCATACTTTTCCCGTGCTGTGAAGAGGGAAAATTATTTTTTTCAATGCGGATAGTGGGATTTGAACCCACACGCCATCGGGCACAGGAACCTAAATCCTGCACGTCTGCCAATTCCGTCATATCCGCCCGCTCCATTTTGATACCCCTGTGAGCCTTTTCTATCATGGAAATTCCGGCGAAATCTCCTGTGATATGAGAAAAGCACTATCAAACGATAGTGCTTTTATGAGGCATCGGGGATTCGAACCCCGGACAACTTGATTAAAAGTCAAGTGCTCTACCGACTGAGCTAATACCCCCTACATGGCAAGCGCCAAGCTGGGCTAACTGGATTCGAACCAGTGAATGCAGGAGTCAAAGTCCTGTGCCTTACCGCTTGGCGATAGCCCATTAATCAGGGTGGATAAAGGGATTCGAACCCTTGGCCTCCAGAGCCACAATCTGGCGCGCTAACCAGCTGCGCTATACCCACCATAATGGTTAATCCACTCTCCGTTCGAAGAGAAACGAGCCTGAAGGGATTCGAACCCCCGACCCACGGCTTAGAAGGCCGTTGCTCTATCCAACTGAGCTACAGACTCAAAAAGCGGGTGATGGGAATCGAACCCACGTATCTAGCTTGGAAGGCTAGTGTTCTACCATTGAACTACACCCGCATACAAATTATAACCGATAGTCTGAATTACAGGATCGGGGTGACAGGATTTGAACCTGCGACCTCCTGGTCCCAAACCAGGCGCTCTAGCCAAACTGAGCCACACCCCGTTGGCCTCGGTGTTTTTCCTCTCTCAAACGCAAGATAGATTATATTACAGCTTTTTCAAAAAGTCAACACCTTTTTTATTTTTATTTTTTCTGTTTTCTCAGCCTGCGCTTTCCAGTATTACGGAAATCAGATTGGCACCCATATGAAACAGAACAGGGGCGGCCAGAGAACCGCTTTTCTCATAACAGAGATGCAGCAGCAGCGCCATAGGAAAGGCATAGATCATCTGAACAGGATTGCCGTGGTAAAGAGCAAAAACAGCAGAAGCGCAGAGGATCCCCAGCCCCTGGGGAAGCCATTCCCGAAGCCTCTCATAAAAAAGTCCCCTAAAGATCAGTTCTTCCGCCAGAGGCACCGCCACCCCCAGTCCGGCTATCTGCAGCCACAGCCGGGCGGCAAAAAGGTTTTCCTGAATCTGATTGGAAAACATTCCGGTAAGGCCGCTTCTGTTCATAACATAGCCGCCGGCCAGGGAAGCCGCAGCTCCCCCTGCGAAAACCAGCAGATAAAAAACCCATCCTCTGTTCTGCCGTTTTACCGCGGAGGGTATCTGCAGCCGGTCAGCCTTCCACATTTTCCCAAGCAGCGGAATGCTGCACAGGGCGCTTAAGGAGGTGAGCAGTGTATCCTCATCCGTTCCCAAATTCCAGATCATATGGAAGGTAATTCCCAGAAATGCCACCACAAACGTGACACCCAGATGCACCAGCAGGGGGGCCAGAACCCGTCCCGTCTTTTTTATCAGTTCCGTCATGTGTTTCCTCTCTTCTGCGGCCCGCCGCTTCCCCCGGTCGGATTTGAACCGTTCTGAATCTTCCGGGGAAATTTTTACAATATCCGGGGAAGTTCCAGTCCGGTCAGCTGCCAGCTTCCTTCGCGGTAAGAAAAGGTCAGCTTTGCCCTTCCCTCTCCGGGCCGTACATCCTCCCGGCTGCTCTCTTCCAGAATCGGCTCTCCGTTCTCGTCATAATCTCCCGTCTCCAGGTATTCCGGATACCGGAAAGTCCAGCTGTATCGGAATGTCAGTTCCATGACAGCCTGAATTCCGGTTTCTTCCGTATAAACAGGCTGTTCAAACCGGGGATTGTATTCCCATACAGCCACGCTCTCAAATTCATATCCTTCATCCGACTGTGCTTCCAATGCCAGGCGCTGTTCCTGTATCAGCCGGCCTGTCTCCTCCTCACACAGAGCAAACAGGTTTTCATCTCCCGCTTCCTCTCCGGCGTTCTCCTCATCCGCCGCAGCCTGGCGCAGCACTTCCCGAAGCGCTTTCACGCCGGTTTCCAGACAGGCGGCCCTGGCGTTTTCACTCAGCTGCATATCTGTCCTCAGATCAACGGTCTGATCCATGGTGCTGACTGTAACCGTCAGGTCGTCAAACTGGCTGTGGGATGCGGACACTTCCACGGTCTCCGGCAGTATGGAGGGCACCACATAGGTATCTGAAGCATTGTCCTCATCTTCCCGGATAAGGGACGCGTCCAGCCGTTCTCCTCCCACTGTCACAGCGGAACCCGCCGGAACCTGAATCGCAAAATCCTTTACCATACAGTGATCCGGAAGCACTTTCCACTGGTCAAAAAAGAAAAATTTCTTTTCTTCCTGTTTCCGCACCGCTATTTCTTCAGACAGCTGCTCCTCACCGTCGGAATTGACAAAAGAAATGCGGTAATCTTCATATTCGCTGCCGTTTTCATCTGTCCGGCTGTTTTCTTTTTCCAGCTGGTAGCCTGCGCACAGACTGTATTTCCTGGCCTGCGCCGCAGCGGTAAATTCCTCTTTTGTCAGAGCCCCTTCCCCTTCTGTATCCTGATACAGATACGCCCGGTCAGGCTCCTGGTCAATCAGGTGCTGCGCATACTGCTCCAGCGCATATCGGGCGGTATCTCTGCTGCTCTCTTTCCAGGCAACGCCGCCCGCCCCCGCCGCAGCCGCCACAACAGCAAACAGCAGAGTTTTAATCAGTATTCTTTTCCAGACCTTCATACCTTTCTCCTCTCTGTCAGCCATTCAGCGCTGCTTCATAAGCCAGAATCACATTCAGGTTTGCCCGTTCATAATCGTTCAGGAAAGACTCCATATTGGCGTCAAACTCGTCCGGCTCATAGGTGGGCACATACCAGGATTTTGTGCTGAAATAAGCCTGCAGGTCTTCCGACCGGAATATTCTGCCGTGAAGCGCGAAAATCTCATTCCGGATCAGGCGTATCGTGGCCGCGTCAAACGGATACAGTTCCTCCTCGCTGATATACCGGGCATTAATCCCCCAGAGAATCAGGTCATCCGGAGACTGGATCCCGGCATCCCCGGCACCGTCCCCTGTGCCGCCGGTCCCGTCTGTCCAGCCGCCGTTTTCTTCATAGGTACTGTCACCCGGATCGATGATTTCAACACCGCCTCCCAGTCCGGTATCCCAGGAACTTCCGCTGTCCGCACTGTTTCCGTCTCCCGTCCAGGAACCGCCGGTATTTTCTGCCGTCCAGGAATCCTCATAGCCGTTATCCTCCGCAATCCATCCCTGGTCATAGCCGCCGTCTCCTGTGCCTGTATCACCTCCGGAGCCATCGTCCGGGCTCCAGCCTCCGTCATAGCTGCCGTTCCCGTCCGACGTCCCGTTTTCCTCCAAGCCGCTGCCGTCCGCCCCGCTTTCATTTTCCCCGGCCGCGTTGTGCAGTGTCTCCTCTGCTCCTTCCTGATTCCCGGGCAGTCCCGTTTCTTCCCCGCTCTCTGTGCTCTCTGTTTCGCTTTCCGCCTCCTCATGCTGTGCCGCCATAGTCTCGCTGTCCACCTGATTTAAAACCGCACCGCTGGCAGTAATGGTAAACGGGTCTGTCTCATATGTCTCTGCCAAATTCCCGGAAGGCTTTTCTGTCTCTGCCTGCACGGGGGCCGTCTCCTCCTCCGGCTCCGGCATCGTCCTTCTCTGATACAGTTCATTTAACACCGTATCCGCTCCCAGGAAAGACGCGCCTCCCGCTATCACACAAGCCAGAATAAAGCCGCTGTTCCGCTTTATTATATTCCGTTTTCTCATCTGTAAGTTCACCCCTTCACGGGCCATATTACCACAGACATATTGAAAATTCAACAATTCCCCCTTCTGTCTCCTTTTTTCCGTCCTCTTCTCCGGCCTTTTTCCCTGCGCTCCGCCGCCAGGAAAATCAGCCCTCCCCCTGCCAGCATTGCCGGAAAAGCTGCCTGCTTCCAGAAAATCCTTTCCGATTTCCCAGGCATCTTTTCCTCCCGTTCTTTCTGCTCCTTCTTCTTTTCTGCCGCCGCTTCCTCCTGTTTCTTTTCCTTTGGCGCTGCTTTTGCGTCTGCTTTCTCTGCTTTCTCTTCCTTCTCCCGTTCTTCCAGCACCTTCTCCTTTGCTGTTTTTTCTGTTTTTCGATAGGGCTCAACCGGCGCAGTTGTCTCCGCCTCCGTTATGTAATAAGGAAGTTCTTCCGTCCAGTATTCATTTCCTGCCAGATCCCTTACATATACCTGTATTCTCTGCCACTCTGTCTTTGCGTTCAGCTTCCATTTCAGAATGCCCTTCCGGGCCTCAAGCTCTTCTCTTCCATATGCCGCCGCTTCCTCTCCGTCAAGATATACTTTTAAAGTATCCAGTTCCCCGTTATCTCTGGCTTCCAGAAAAAGCCACAGTTTCTCTCCCCGGAAGATCTCTCCCGACGCGGCGCCGGTGATCAGGCATTCCGGCGGCGTTTTATCGATAAAAAAGCGAACGGTTTTCTGCTGCGCCTGATTGTCAGAGCTGTTGCTGGCCCGGTCACGGGAAGTAAGAATCACCTCATAACTCCCGTCATCTTCAAAAACCTGGGGCAGCACCGTATAACAGTACTGCTTCCATTCCCCCTCCTCCATGCGTTTTACCGTATAGTCTCTTCCTTCAGACAAAACCGCCGCCGTTCCGTTTTTCAGGCAGAAAATGCGGGCAGTTTTTACATCGTCCAGGTTTGTCTCAAAAAACACCACCGGAAAAGCTGCCGTGTGGTAAAACTGTTCCAGTTTGGCCTTTGTCTCTTCGCCCAGGTCATACACCGAGCCAAACCGGTTTACCGAAAAAAAAACCTCCATCCGGGTTTCATTTCCCGCGTAATCTCTGGCAGATGCTGTCAGCCGGTAGCTGCCGTCCCACTGAAGCATGTGGGGAAAATCCGAAAATGTTACCTTTGCCCCGTCCGCGCGCTCCCTGCGGATTTCTTCCGCCGGGCCCGTATTCTCTCCGGCTCTCCTGATCTCGATCTGCAGGGAGCCTTTCTCATAATAGGGGTCACTGCAGTTTACCCCGATCCGGACGGTTCCGCTGTTGGCGCTCTGGTTTTTCACACCAGTCACTTCAAGAACAGGACCCGCGGAATCGATCACAACGGGCGCGCTTCTGGCATAGGCCTGATTTCCTGTCTGATCCTCTGTCAGCACATAAATCTGATAGCTTCCCTCCTCTTTTAGGGTTATGGTATCGCCGTCCCCGCAGTCAACCCACCAGTTGCCTTTGCCCTGCCGGCCGGGAACATTCCCGTTTTCAGAGGAAATAAAGTAGCGGGCCGCCTTCATTCCGCTGAGTCCGTCTTCCGGTATCCGGAAAGATACGGCTGTTCCAGGCTTACCGTAGTACACTCCCTCCACTTCTTTGGCTCCTGAAATCTCTATTTCCGCCTGAGGGACCTGTCCGTCTACGATCACCTGTATCTGCCCCTCCAGGGAATCCGCAAGGATCTTTCCTTTTTCATTCACCTTTTTCAGCGTAAAAGTCAAAGTCCCTCCGGTATACAGCTGTCCAAAATCCATTCCCCGGTTATAGCCGCTTCCATCTCTTGGCACCACATAAACCCCGGTTCCCTGCCGTACCCATAAAACATTTCCCGACCGGAAGCTGCTCCCTTCCTCTCCAAATACATCGTAATCCTTCCCTTCCTCCACCGGAGCCCTGACAACGGTCAGGCTTCCTTTTCTGTAGCGTCCCGAGTCCGAATCAGTGTCAAAATAATAATTCGCCGTGGGATTTCCTGTGATCTCCCCGTTTTTTTCATAGCGCAGGACAATGGCATTTCTGTATATTTTCTGTTTTCCTTCCTCATAAACCGGACTCCATCTTTCCACAACATTTTTATCCAGTCTGACCTGGGGCAGCAAAAACCCCTCCGGTATAACCGCATTTCCCTGCCCGTCTTCCACAAATCCCGAAACTTCCACCTGCCCTGTCAGATATACCTGGTCCATCACCGCCTTGGTTCCATACAGTTTCCAGCCATCCGGAAGCTGTATGGACAGGGGCCGGGGCTTTATCTGCGCCTCCAGTTTGGTCTGTTCCGGCTGCAGCACATAGCTGCTCTGCAGATCCTCCGGCAGGGAAAAACAACAGTAAACCGCCTGTCTGCCTGCGTCACACCCCGCCGCCGCAGCCTGCCCGATTACCATCTCCCGGATTTCTTCCGGAGCTCCCTGGGGGAGCCTGACATCATATCGAAGCGATATCTGATTCGTCCCGTCGTATATTTTATCCTCCGCCGCTATATTTTCTATATAAATCACCGCCGGCTCCTGCTTCTCTGTTTCTGTTTCCGTTTCTGTCTCACCCTCTGACTCAGTTTCCGTCTCACCAGGCGTCTCCGGCTGGCTCTCGCTCTCTTCCTCTGTCTCGGTTTCCGTCTCACCAGGCGTCTCCGGCTGGCTCTCGCTCTCTTCCTCTGTCTCGGTTTCCGTCTCACCAGGCGTCTCC
>DVOS01000064.1 GCA_018713435.1 Candidatus Merdiplasma excrementigallinarum | reverse complement strand
TTTTCATACATATAACATATAATAAAAATGTGATCGTGATACACATAAACCCCAATAAAAGTGTGAAAGGGTGTATCTATGGAACGACTGATTTTGCAAAAACTGCTGGATTGGAAAAACTCTCCTTACCGCAAGCCGCTGATCCTGAAAGGGGTGCGGCAGGTAGGCAAGACCTGGGTTCTCAAGGAATTCGGCAGACGCTATTATGAAAATACAGCCTATTTTAACTTTGATGAAAACGAGGAATATAAGCAGTTTTTTGAGACCACGAAAGATGTGAACCGCATTTTGCAGAATCTGATGCTGGCCAGCGCCCAGAAGATTGTGCCGGAAAAGACGTTTATTATTTTTGACGAGGTACAGGATTGTCCCAAGGTTATTAACGCTATGAAATATTTCTGCGAGAACGCGCCTCAGTATCACATTGCCTGTGCCGGTTCTCTGCTGGGAATTGCTCTGGCAAAGCCATCCTCCTTTCCGGTGGGAAAGGTTAATTTCATGCAGATTGACCCTATGACCTTCACGGAATTTCTGCTCGCCAATGGCGATGAAAATCTTGCCGGGTATCTGGAGAGCGTGGATAGGATTGAGCCGATTCCGGATGCCTTTTTCAACCCGCTCTGTGAGAAACTGAAAATGTACTATGTGACAGGCGGTATGCCGGAACCGGTGCTTATGTGGACGGAAGCGAGGGATGTTTCCGCTATGCAGGAAGCACTGTCCGGGATCCTTGGAGCCTATGAGAGAGATTTTGCCAAACATCCCAATATCAGCGAGTTCCCCAAGATCTCTATGATCTGGAAATCCATCCCGTCCCAGCTGGCAAAAGAGAATAAGAAGTTTATCTACAAAGTGGTGAAAGAAGGGGCCCGGGCCCGGGAATATGAAGATGCTTTGCAGTGGCTGGCAGATGCCAGACTGGTGCATAAAATCTACCGCAGTACGGCTCCCGGCCTGCCCATAGCGGCCTATGATGATCTGTCTGCATTTAAAATCTATCTGGTGGATGTGGGGCTGCTTCGCCGCATGGCGCAGCTGGCTCCTACAGCCTTCGGAGAAGGCAACCGCCTGTTCACGGAGTTTAAAGGCGCATTGACTGAGAACTTTGTACTGCAGACCCTGATCACGCAGTTTGAAGTGGTTCCCCGATACTGGAGCCAGAATAATCCTCCCTATGAGGTGGATTTTCTGATCCAGCGGGAAAATGATATATTTCCGGTAGATGTTAAATCCGAGGCCAACATCGCCGGCAGGAGCCTGAGAAAATTCAAGGAACTGTTTCCGAAGCAGGTCAGGCTCCGTGTACGGCTCTCCCTGGAGAATTTGAAGCTGGATCATGATGTGCTGAACATTCCCCTTTTTATGGCGGATCGGACGGATCGGCTGATCGGACTGGCGCTGGAAGGACAGCAGGACATCATATAGGAGGACGACCGGAAAGAAAAACAAACGAACAAAATGATTTGACAGAAGGGAGGCAGACCACATGGAAGAGAGAACCATACAGCGCCTGGAGGAGGCCGGCATCCATGTGCCGGAGGTCTTGGAGCGCTTTATGGGCAGCGAAGCGCTGCTGGTAAAATTTCTGAAAAAGTTTCTGGAGGATGAAAATTACGAAAAGCTGGCGCAGGCTATGAAGGGGCAGGATTACGGGGAAGCCCTCCGGGCGTCCCATACCCTGAAGGGCGTTTGCGGAAACCTGTCCATGGGAAACCTGTACGAGCTGACCGCGAAGCAGGTAGGGCTGTTCCGGGCGGAGAAATATCAGGAGGCGGAGGAGATGATGCCTGCCATAAGCAGGGAATATGAAAAAATCTGCGAAGCGCTCCGCCGGGAACTGGCATAACGGGAGAAAAAGCGCAAGGAGGATATTGCCATGGATTTAATAGAGCAGATCGAAGCGTACACGCCCTTTAATGAGCAGGAGGAGCGGGACCGGGAACTGATCCTGACCTGCCTGCGGAATATGCCGGATATATTTGAACGGAAAAATACCCTGGCCCATATGACTGCCTCCGCCTGGGTGGTGAATCCGGAGAGAACCCGGGTGCTGATGGCCTACCATAAGATTTATGATTCCTGGTCCTGGCTGGGCGGACACGCGGACGGGGAAAAAGACCTTCTGCAGGTGGCGCTGAAGGAAGTGATGGAGGAGAGCGGCGTCACCGGAGTGCGGCCGGTGACGGAGGATATTTTTTCCCTGGAATCCCTGACGGTGGACGGCCATGTGAAAAAGGGGAACTATGTCTCCTCCCACATCCACCTGAACGTAACCTATCTTCTGGAAGCCGGAGAGGAGGACACTCTGTCGGTAAAGGAAGATGAAAACAGCGGGGTGGCCTGGTTCGATCTTCAGGAGGCGGTGGAGGCCTCCAGCGAGCCCTGGTTCAGGGAGCATATCTATACAAAGCTGAACCGGAAGCTTTTGCTGCGGGAGCACAGGGAAGAACAGAAAGAGGCAGAGACGAGAGACTGGCCGGCGGAGCTGGCCCGCCGGGCGCTGCGGGCGAGAAAAAAAGCCTATACCCCCTATTCCGGTTTCGCGGTAGGGGCAGCCCTGCTGACAGCGCAGGGAAACATATATGAGGGATGCAACATTGAGAACGCTTCCTTTACGCCGACCAACTGCGCGGAGCGGACTGCCATTTTCAAGGCGGTCAGCGAAGGATGCCGGGAGTTTTCCGCCATCGCGGTGGCGGGGGGACTGGCGGGAAAGGAGCCGGAGGATTTCTGCATTCCCTGCGGGGTCTGCCTGCAGGTTATGAGCGAGTTCTGTTCTCCGGATTTTCCGGTCTGTCTGGTAAAGTCACCTGCAGAAGTCCGGCTTATGAGGCTCGGTGAACTGCTGCCGGTAAAATTTGAGGGCATGGAGCAGAAATAAGGATAAAAACAGGAGGAAGACAGTATGGCAGTTGTATATGCGAAAAATGAGGAATTTCATCTGAAAATCAAAGAGGGGGATGTGGGAAAGTATGTGATTCTCTGCGGAGACCCGGGCCGGTGCGAGAAGGTGGCCAAATATTTTGACGACGCCCGGTTTGTAAACTCCAACCGGGAATTTACCATCTATACCGGATACCTGAACGGGGAAATGGTAAGCGTGTGCAGTACCGGAATCGGCGGACCCTCAGCGGCCATTGCCCTGGAGGAGCTGATACACTGCGGCGCCCACACCTTCATCCGGGTAGGCACTTCCGGGGGTATGGCTCTGGAGGTGATGGGCGGCGACCTGGTCATCGGAACCGGCGCTATCCGGATGGAAGGAACCACCAGAGAGTACGCCCCCATCGAGTATCCGGCAGTGGCGGATTTTCATGTGGTGCAGGCCCTGGTGGAAGCGGCGGCCAAATTCCCGGTGCGCAGCCATGTGGGAGTGCTCCAGTGCAAGGACAGCTTCTACGGGCAGCATGACCCGGAGACCATGCCGGTGGGCTACGAGCTGAAGGACAAATGGGACGCCTGGATCAAATGCGGCGCCCTGGCCAGCGAGATGGAGTCCGCGGCCCTGTTTATCGTGGGAAGCATCCGGAAAGTCCGGGTGGGAAGCATCATGACCGTATTTGCCAATCAGACCAGGCGGGCCATGGGGCTGGACGATCCCCAGAATTATGACACGGAGGCGGGGATTCAGGTGACAGTGGAAGCCATCCGGATTCTGATTGAGAAGGACCGTCAGGCTTAAGAAAAAGGAGCGGCAATGAAAGTTGCGGTAATTTATATGGCGGCTGGAAACAGCCGCCGTTTTGCTATGGCTAAACAGAAAAGATCCGGACAGAGGAACGAAGGACTGTATCCGGGAAACGAAGAGAAAAACAAACTTCTCCAGAAACTGGAGGGAAAACCTCTGTACCTGTATGGGCTGGAGACGCTGGCCGCGCTGCGGGAAAGGCATAACGAGGCAGAGATCTTTGTCATCACCCGGTTTCAGGAGATACTGGAGAGCGCCGGGGAGCGGGGCATGAAAGCCTTTCTCAACCCGGAGAGTGAAAAAGGCGTATCCCATACCATCCGAAGAGGCATCCGGGAGGCACAAAAGGCCGGAGAGTTTGACTATCTGCTGTTTGTCGCCGCGGATCAGCCCCGGCTGAGTCTGGAGACGCTGGAAAAATTTCTGGAACTGGGGGAGAGAAAAACATTCCCTGTAGTCTCCGCAGCCTGGAGGAAAACGGAAACAGCGGCGGATCAGGACGGGCAGAACCGAAAGAGGGAGGAGTGCCGCCTGGGAAACCCGGTGATGTTTCGGGCTTCTCTGGCGGGAGAACTTCTGGCTCTTTCGGGGGATGAGGGAGGCCGCAGGGTATGGCGCGTACACGCCTCCCAAAGCGGCCTGGTATTTGTAAAAGAGGAGGGGGAGCTGGAGGACTTTGATCTGCCCTGGGAGACAGGCTGCTGAAAGATTTCGACAGGCCCCCGGAAATTGTCCTTTGATGCCGGATAAAACGACAAAATAATCAGATAAAACGGTGCATATTGTCGAAATAGAAAGATAAAATATCCTTGCATAAGTACCCAGATATACTATAATACAAGTAGTTTTTCGGGGAGAATTTTGGAAGCTCTGGTGCAAAATGGAAAAAGTATGCCGTGATTTCGGGCACCGGCTCGAACCGGAAACGAAAAGTGAGGCAGAGAGGGGTATAAGGAATGGGTACAATGAACGTGGCAATCGCGGATGACAATGAGCGGACGCTCCAGCTTCTGGATACGATCGTAAGCAGCGACCGGGATCTGAAGGTGGTGGGAAAGGCCGGGAACGGCGAGGATCTGATTGACATTATCCGCACAAAAGAGCCGGACGTGGTGCTGCTGGATATCATTATGCCGAAGATGGACGGTCTGACCGTGATGGATAAGGTAAACCGGGAACCGAACGTGAAAAAGCCGGTTTTCATTGTGATTTCAGCCGTGGGTCAGGAGAAGATCACAGAAGACGCCTTTGAACTGGGAGCAGACTATTATATACTGAAGCCGTTTGACAATGAGGTGGTGTTAAGCCGTATCCGCCATGTGAAAGAGAAGCGGGAGCAGGTGGGAAGGGACGCCAGAAGGAGCAGCTCTTTCGCAAGCCGGCGGGAGTACATGGAGCGGAACCTGGAGACCGATATCACCAACCTGATTCATGAGATCGGGGTGCCGGCCCACATTAAGGGGTACCAGTACCTGCGGGAAGCGATCATGATGTCGGTGGAGGATATGGAGATGCTCAATTCTATTACGAAAATTCTCTATCCCACCATCGCGAAAAAATACCAGACCACCCCCAGCCGGGTGGAGCGGGCCATCCGCCACGCCATAGAAGTGGCCTGGAGCCGGGGCAAGATGGATACCATCGACGAGCTGTTCGGCTATACGGTGAACGGAGGAAAGGGAAAACCCACCAACTCGGAGTTTATCGCGCTGATTGCGGACCGGATACGGCTGGAATACAAAAATCGGTAAAATTTTCGCTTTTTTCTGGTAAAAATTCATAAGAGAAATGAGAAACAGGCTTTTCATATTGGATAAAATGAGTTATAATTCTCTGTAAAGAGCGAATGTACGGAGGGTATAACCATGAAAAAAATTTTGTTTGTAGCGTCTGAGGGCGTACCGTTTATTAAAACCGGCGGTCTGGCTGACGTGGTGGGTTCTCTGCCGAAATGTTTCAATAAGGACGAGTATGACGTGCGGGTCATCCTGCCCAAATACATGTGCATGAAAGATGAGTGGAAAAACAAGATGAACTATCTGGCTCATTTTTACATGGATCTGGCCTGGAGATCTCAGTACGTAGGCGTTCTGGAGATGGTGTACAACGGGGTGCAGTTCTACTTCATCGACAACGAGTATTATTTCGCGGGTCCCAAACCCTACGGGAACATCTACCAGGATATCGAGAAGTTCGCCTTCTTTTCCAAGGCGGCTCTCTCCGCCCTTCCCGTAATCGGTTTCAAACCGGATATTGTCCACTGCCATGACTGGCAGACCGGCCTGATTCCCGTGTTCCTGAAGGATAAGTTCCATGAGGGGGACTTCTTCCGGGATATGAAATCCGTGATTACCATCCACAACCTGAAGTTCCAGGGCGTGTGGGATGTGAAAACCGTGAAGGATATTACCGGACTGCCCGCCTATTATTTCACGCCGGATAAGCTGGAAGCCTACGGAGACGCCAATTACTTAAAGGGCGGCATCGTGTACGCGGACGCCATCACCACGGTAAGCGAAACCTATGCGGAGGAGATTAAGACTCCGTTTTACGGGGAGCGCCTGGACGGCCTGATGCGGGCAAGATCCAACTGCCTGTCCGGTATCGTAAACGGCATCGACTACGATGAGTACAATCCGGAAACGGATCCCATGATTGAGAAAAATTATAATGCCAGAAACTTCCGGAAGGAAAAGATCAAGAATAAGCGGGCGCTCCAGAGAGAACTGGGCCTTGAAGAGGACGACAGAAAGTTCATGATCGGCATTGTGTCCCGCCTGACGGATCAGAAGGGCTTTGACCTGATTGCCTATATGATGGATGAGATGTGCCAGCTGGATCTGCAGATCGTGGTTCTGGGAACCGGCGAGGAGCGGTATGAGAATATGTTCCGTCACTTTGCCTGGAAATACCAGGGCAAGGTGTCCGCCAACATTTACTACTCCGAGGCCATGTCCCATAAGATCTACGCCTCCTGCGACGCCTTCCTGATGCCCTCCCTGTTTGAGCCCTGCGGCCTGTCCCAGCTGATGAGCCTGCGCTACGGCACGGTGCCCATCGTCCGTGAGACCGGCGGCCTGAAGGATACGGTTCAGCCCTACAACGAGTATGAGAGCACCGGAACGGGCTTCAGCTTCGCCAACTATAACGCCCATGAGATGCTCTTTACCCTGAAGTATGCCATGGATGTATACTACAACAGAAAACGGGAGTGGAACAAGCTCATCGACCGGGCCATGGCGGCGGACTTCTCCTGGAATACTTCAGCCAGAAAGTACGAGCAGCTTTATAACAATCTGCTGGGATGGTAGAAAATAAAACAGAAAGGGGAAAGCTGCAAAAAGATTTCCTTGCATCCGGTACATCCGGTGTTCACCTTGTCCTATCGACATCTGTCCGCAGCAAGCGGAATATTCCGCCTGCTGCGGAACATCTGTCTTGGACATGTGTACACCTGGATGTACCGGATGCATATGTATTTTTTATGCAGTTTTCCCTCACATTTATGGCAGAACGAGGGTGCCGCTTCATCATGAATTTCATGATTTGCAGCACCCTCGTTCAATTTTTTCACTCGGTTATCGAAAAACCTTATTTTGTCTCTTTTTTATCCGTCCACCGTCTGTAGATGTTGGCCAGAATGGCGCCTGAAATGTTGTGCCATACGGAGAAAACGGCGCCGGGCACGGTAGCCATGGCCAGATCCGGGAAAGCGGTGCCGGCCAGAGAGGTGGCAAGACCGGAGTTCTGCATACCCACCTCGATGGAGAGGGCTTTTGCCTTGGGCACGCTCAGGCGCAGCAGCTTGCCGACGCCCAGACCGCAGGCATAACCCAGCACATTGTGAAGAATCACCACTGCGAATACCACAACGCCGGTGGTCATGATCTTCTCAGAGTTGTGGGATACCACAGAAGCCACGATCAGGCAGATGGCGATTACGGAAATACAGGGCAGGATCTTTACCAGCTTCTGAGTGAACTTTCCAAACAGCTTGTTGATTAAAAAGCCCAGGGCAATGGGAACGATTACCACCTGTACGATGGAGATGAACATGCTGAACATATCCACCGTGACAGTGGTTCGCAGCAGCAGGTAGGTGATGGCCGGTGTCAGGAAGGGGGCAGCAGCGTATTGACGCTGGTCATTCCCACAGACAGAGCCACATCGCCGTTGGACAGGTAGGTGATCACGTTGCTGGAAGTACCGCCGGGGCAGGTGCCGACCAGAACCACGCCGGCCAGCAGAGCCGCGTCCAGGTTAAATACTTTTCCCAGAATAAAGGCCAGAAGAGGCATAATGGTGAACTGGGAAAGACATCCGATGATGATATCCTTAGGACGGGTGAATACAAGCTTGAAATCCTCCAGCTTCAGGGTCAGTCCCATACCGAACATAACGATCATCAGCAGATAGTTGACCCAGCTGGTCTGAAGCCACAGGCAGGTGCCCGGGGCAAACAGGGCCAACGCCGCAACTACAAGCACGATGATCGCCATAAACTTTCCAAAAAAGTCGCTGATTTTTTCTAGTACCTTCATAACTACTCTCCTTCTCAAATTAAAATTCTGTTTCTCATTATAGCACTCCGGAAAAAGCATGTCCATGGCAATTTGGTCAAAAATCAACAAAAAATTTCGAATTACAGAAAAAAAGCAAAAATTTTTTCGAAAAAGAAAAGAAAACAATTAAAAGGCATGAGACGGACGGCGTATCCGCTTCAGCGCCGCCAGGCTTGCGGGCAGCACCAGACAGCCCCAGATTCCGGCCGAGAGGAACAGACAGATCCAGCTGTCCCGGACCGCAAGAACGGGGAGCAGCCGCTGCAGCAGTTTCAGCAGACCCGTACCGGCAAGACTGACCAGGCCGGGGACCAGAATGCTTTCCATAGAAGAAAAGGAAACCGAAACGCTTCCCCCAAGAGAGCGTATTCCCAGAAGGGCGGTGAGCAGCTGGCTTGCCAGCAGGCCCCACAGGCAGCCCTGGATGCCGAAAAACGGTACGAAAAACCAGGTGAAGGCAAGCCGGACTGCCAGACCGGCCAGATTATGCCGAAAAACATGGGAGGTTTTTCCAAGCCCGTGGAGGATACTGCTGACGGTGGTGGTGAGATAAAGAAACGGGCAGATCCAGGCCAGGGTCGTCAGGTAGCCGCCCACCCTGGCATCACCGTAAAGCAGCAGCCCCAGGGAGGAGCCGAAACAGAGAAAGCCGGCGGTGGAGAGAACCCCCATAAATACACAGAGCGCCAGAGAGGAGCGGACCGTTTCCTCTATTTTTCTGCCATCGCCCAGAGCGTGGGCCTCGGAAACAGAAGGGAGCAGCATGAGAGAAAAGGAACCGGTGATGGTACAGGGCAGCATGATCAGGGGCATGGCCATTCCGGTGAAAACGCCGTAGGCGGACAGGGCGGCGGAGGTACTGTGATAGAAAAGTTCCAGGCGGGAGGGGATCAGGGCCGCTTCCCAGCTCTGGAGGAGATTTAACATCAGCCGGTTTCCCGTAACGGGAAGAGCCATGCGGCCGATGAGCCGGACGTTTTCAAAGAAAGCAGGATGGGAGGGCAGACGCCGGGCAAGAGGTCTCTTTTCCCGGCGAAACGCCAGCAGCGATACAGATAAGAGGGCGGTAAAACCTTCCGCCGCCAGCAGGCCGCCTGCCGCCAGCGAAGGAGAGGGGGACAGTCCCCGGCTTATGAAAACCTGATAAAGCAGCCAGGTGGCTCCGATCCGGACAGACTGTTCCAGAAGCTGGGAGAGGGCGGGGAAGCCGGTTTTCTTCTGGCCGATCATATAGGCGTTGACGCATCCGTGCAGGACTTCAAAGGGGATGGAAAGAGCCATGATCCGCAGCAGGGGCAGACAGCGCTTTTCCCCCAGATACCAGACGGCTGCCGGTTTTGCCAGCACATACAGGGGCAGAGCGATCAGAAGGGAGAAGGATAAAGCCATAGCCAGTCCGGTCAGAAAAAGAGAACGGGCCTTCCCGGGGCCTTCCACCGGAAGACGCTCCGCCGTAAACCGGGAGATGGCGGTGGAAATGCCGGAGGATGCCAGGGAGACGCAGAGCATGTACAGGGGGAAAACCATCTGGTAGAGACCGATACCTTCCGCACCAATCAGGGAAACCAGGAATATTTTATAGAAGAAACCAAGTATTCTGGTGATCAGTCCGGCTGCCGTCAGAACCAGCGCGCCTTTTATGAAAGGATGAGAGCTTTTTTTTATGGTCATAGACATATACGAAAAACACAGATACAGATTTATTTTCAGTATATGCCGGATAAAAACGGGGCAGAACTAAGCCAGGGAAAGGGAGACAAACATGATTTATCTGGACAACGCGGCTACCACCAGGATGGCGCCCCAGGTGCGGGAGGCGATGCTTCCCTGCCTTTCGGAACGCTTTGGGAATCCTTCCTCCCTGTATTCGCTGGGAACAAAGAGCAGAGAGACAGTGGACGAGGCGAGAAAAGCAATCGGGCAGATCCTGGGCGCTGACGGGGAAGAGATCTATTTTACGGGCAGCGGCACGGAAGCCGATAACTGGGCGCTCAAATCCGCTGCCCTGGATCAGAAAGAAAGAGGGAGACATATCATCACCTCAAAGATTGAACACCATGCGGTGCTGCATACCTGCCGGTATCTGGAGGAGCAGGGGTACGAGGTGACGTATCTGGACGTGGATGAGTGGGGGATCGTAAAACTGTCCCAGCTGGAGAGGGCCATCCGGCGGGATACCGTTCTCATATCCGTCATGGCCGCCAACAATGAGATCGGAACCATTCAGCCTCTGGGCAAAATCGGGCAGATCGCGGGAAAACACGGCATTTTATTTCACACGGACGCCGTGCAGGCCTTCGGACAGATTCCCCTCCCGGTGAAAAAACTGGGGATCAGCCTGTTAAGCGCCAGCGCTCATAAGATATACGGCCCCAAGGGAGTGGGTTTCCTCTATATAAAAAAGGGGGTGGGGCTTTCCTCCTTTATCCACGGCGGGGCTCAGGAGAAAGGACGCCGGGCCGGCACGGAAAATACGGCCGGGATCGCGGGATTTGGCAGGGCAGCCGAACTGGCCGGGGAAGAGATGAAGGAGAGAGGGGAGAGAGAACGAAAACTGCGGGATTATCTGATCCGGAGGGTTCTTGGCGAGATACCCTACAGCAGGCTAAATGGCCATCCCCTTCAGCGCCTGCCGGGAAACTCCAACTTCAGCTTCCGGTTTGTGGAGGGAGAAGCGCTGCTGATCCTGTTAGATATGGAAGGGATCTGCGTATCCACCGGATCCGCCTGTACCTCCGGCTCCTCCCAGGCTTCCCATGTGCTGCTGGCTTTGGGGCTGTCCGATGAGACTGCCCACGGGTCCCTGCGGGTAACCCTTGGCCGGGAGACCACCGGGGCGGAAATTGACCGGACGGTAGAGGCGATAAAAAGGAATGTGGCAAAATTAAGGAGCAAATCCCCCGCGTACGCGGACTTTCTGGCCCGTCAGCGCCCCAGGGGCAGCTCCAGGGGAATCCGGTTCTGAAAAACCGTATAATGGGTAAAGCCCAGATCCAGCAGAATTTTTTCCGTTTTTTGAAATTCCCAGGCGATATGCTCCGGCTTGTGGGCGTCGGAACCGATGGTGATCCGGCGTCCCCCCAGTTCCCGATACCGGCGCAGCACATCCTCCTCCGGGTTGGGATGGCCCAGGCCGTATTTTAACCCGGCGGTGTTCACCTCCAGACATTTGTTCCGGCGGATCAGCTCCTGGAGGATGGGGGTGATCACATCCTCATAGGCCCGGAAAGAGTAGAAGCGGTTCCGGTTCGGGCCGTAGCGGACGATATAGTCCAGATGCCCCAGCGTGTCGAACTCTTCCATGGAGCGGATATTGCGCAAAACAGTTTCAAAATAGCGCCGGTAGACTTCTTCCTCCCGGCGGCCCTGCCAGTATTCCGGATAGTAGGGGTCCGCCCCCTCCACCAGGTGCTGGGAGGCGATCAGAAAGTCAAAGGGAAAGGAGCCGGCCAGCCGACGGTAGGCCTCGCCCAGATGGGACTGCATGCCAAGCTCCAGCCCCAGCCGGATCTGAATCCGGTCCCGGTATGTTTCCCGGAGGGAAAAAAGCCGGGAGACATAGGCCTCCATATCGGGCCGGAACTCTCCGCAGCCCTCCGGATAGTCCAGATCATAATGTTCGGTAAAACAGAGTATCTTCAGCCCTTTTTCCGCAGCCGCCCTCACCATTTCTTCCATGGGGGAGGAGCTGTCCTCGGAAAAGCCGGAGTGAAGATGAAAGTCACAGACGATGCTCATGGCGGTTCTCCTTCCGGATTGTTTTTTCTGAACAGAATCATATCGAAAAAGGGAGGAAAAGTCCACCTTTTTGCAAAATTTGAAAATCGGCTTGAATTTACTCTTGAATTTTCTGGACAGATTGGTTAAAATAGCTATTAGGTTAAGGTCGATTGAACAATCTAACCATGCGCCTTGACAACAAAACAAAAATTCACATGTAGGAGGAATTGTAATTATGGCAGTAAAAGTTGCTATCAATGGTTTTGGCCGTATCGGTCGTCTGGCTTTCAGACAGATGTTTGGTGCAGAAGGATACGAGGTTGTAGCTATCAATGATTTGACATCTCCGAAGATGCTTGCTCATCTGTTAAAATATGATTCATCTCAGGGTAAATACGCTCTGGCTGATACCGTAAAGGCTGGCGAGGACTCCATCACCGTTGATGGAAAAGAGATCAAGATCTATGCTATGGCTGACGCTTCTCAGCTTCCCTGGGGCGAGATCGGTGTTGACGTAGTTCTGGAGTGTACCGGTTTCTACACCTCCAAAGAGAAAGCATCCGCTCATATCAAGGCTGGTGCCCGCAAGGTTGTTATCTCTGCTCCGGCTGGAAACGATCTGCCCACCATCGTTTACAATGTAAACCACACCACCCTGAAGCCCGAGGATACCGTTATTTCCGCAGCTTCCTGCACAACCAACTGCCTGGCTCCCATGGCTAAGGCTCTGAACGACCTGGCTCCCATCGAGTCCGGTATCATGTGCACCATTCACGCTTACACCGGTGATCAGATGATCCTGGATGGCCCCCAGAGAAAGGGCGATCTGAGAAGATCCCGTGCAGGCGCTGTGAACATCGTTCCCAACAGCACCGGCGCTGCCAAGGCTATCGGCCTGGTTATCCCCGAGCTGAACGGAAAGCTGATCGGAGCTGCTCAGCGTGTTCCCACCCCCACCGGTTCCACCACTCTGCTGTTTGCAGTAGTTGACAAAGAGGTAACCAAGGAAGAGGTTAACGCAGCTATGAAGGCAGCTACCACCGAGTCCTTCGGATACAACGAGGACGAGATCGTTTCTTCCGATATCGTTGGTATGAGATACGGTTCTCTGTTCGATGCTACCCAGACTCTGGTTGCTAAACTGCCGGGCGGAAAATCTGAGGTTCAGGTTGTTTCCTGGTACGACAACGAGAACTCCTATGTAAGCCAGATGGTTCGTACCATCAAGTACTTCTCTGAGCTGGCATAACTCAGCGAAGGTTAGATTATAAGACCTAAGTGAGGGTCCGGTCTGTATGGACCGGACCCTTGTTTGTTACGATCAATAACAGGAGGAATTTGACTATGCTCAACAAAAAGTCTGTAGACGACATTAACGTAAAAGGCCAGCGGGTGCTGGTGCGCTGTGATTTCAACGTGCCTTTAAAGGACGGCCAGATCACGGACGAGAACCGTCTGGTGGCAGCGCTTCCCACCATCAAGAAGCTGATTGCTGACGGCGGAAAGGTAATTCTGTGCTCCCATCTGGGAAAACCCAAGGGAGAGCCCAAGCCGGAGCTGTCCCTGGCTCCCGTTGCCGTGCGCCTTTCCCAGCTGCTGGGACAGGAAGTGAAATTTGCGGCGGATCCCAACGTGGTGGGACCCAACGCGAAGGCAGCCGTTGAGGCTATGAAGGACGGGGATGTGGTGCTTCTGGAGAACACCCGTTACAGAGCCGAGGAGACCAAGAACGGCGAAGAGTTCAGCAAAGAGCTGGCTTCCCTGGCGGACGTATTTGTAAACGACGCTTTCGGTACCGCTCACAGAGCGCACTGCTCCAACGTGGGTGTGACCCAGTATGTGAAGACCTCCGTGGTTGGCTACCTGATGGAGAAGGAGATCAACTTCCTGGGCAACGCCGTAAACAATCCGGAGAGACCCTTCGTGGCTATCCTGGGCGGCGCCAAAGTGGCGGACAAGCTGAATGTAATTTCCAACCTGCTGGAGAAATGCGATACCCTGATCATTGGCGGCGGTATGGCGTTTACCTTCCTGAAGGCCAAAGGCTATGAGGTAGGCATCTCCCTGGTGGATGAGACCAAGATCGACTACTGCAAAGAGATGATGGAGAAGGCCGAGAAGCTGGGCAAGAAGCTTCTGCTTCCCGTGGACACCGTTGCGGCGAAAGCATTCCCCAACCCCATCGACGCTCAGATCGAGACCGTAGAAGTGGACGCTGACAAGATGCCCGCCGACATGATGGGACTGGACATCGGCAGCAAGACCGCCCAGATGTACGCTGAAGCTGTGAAGTCCGCCAAGACCGTGGTTTGGAACGGACCGATGGGCGTGTTTGAGAACCCGGTTCTGGCTAAAGGTACCATTGCGGTAGCCAAATCTCTGGCTGAGACGGACGCCACCACCATCATCGGCGGCGGAGATTCCGCGGCAGCTGTAAACCAGCTTGGCTTTGGCGACAAGATGACCCACATCTCCACAGGCGGCGGCGCTTCCCTGGAGTTTTTGGAGGGCAAGGATCTGCCCGGCGTTGTGGCAGCAAACGATAAATAAAAAGGAGAAAAAGACAATGGCAAGAAAGAAAATTATCGCCGGAAACTGGAAAATGAACATGACTCCCAGCGAGGCTGTAGAACTGGTTAATACCCTGAAACCCCTGGTAAACAACGAGGAAGTGGACGTAGTATTCTGCGTGCCCGCCATCGACATTATTCCTGTGGCTGAGGCCATCAAGGGAACCAACATCCAGCTGGGCGCTGAGAATATGTACTTCGAGGAGAAAGGCGCCTACACAGGCGAGATTTCTCCCAACATGCTGGCCGACGCCGGCGTGAAATACGTGGTTCTGGGACATTCCGAGAGAAGAGAGTATTTCGCCGAGACCAGCGAGACCGTAAACAAGAAAATGCTGAAGGCTTTTGAGCACGGCATCACCCCCATCATGTGCTGCGGAGAGACTCTGGAGCAGAGAGAGCAGGGCATCACCATGGACTGGATCCGTCAGCAGGTAAAGGTTGGCTTCCAGAACGTGACCGCGGAGCAGGCCAAGACCGCTGTGATCGCTTACGAGCCCATCTGGGCCATCGGAACCGGCAAGACCGCTACCACGGAGCAGGCCCAGGAAGTCTGCAAGGGCATCCGGGAGTGCATCGCCGAGATTTATGACGACGCCACAGCAGCGGCCATCCGTATCCAGTACGGCGGCTCTGTAAACGCCAAGACCGCTCCGGATCTGTTCGCCCAGGCGGATATTGACGGCGGCCTGGTAGGCGGCGCTTCCTTAAAGCCCGAGTTTGGCCAGATCGTGAACTACAAATAAAGATATAAACGAATGAAAAAAAGGGATATCGGAAGGGCACAGACGGGCTTTTTTGGTATCCCTTTTATTTTTTGCTTGCCAAATGTGAAAAAGGTGGTATAATAGCGTCAATGAGTGTATAAATATGCAAAATGTGTTTTAAAGAGAAGAGGAGGTAACAGACATGAAAAATATGAAAAAATTAATGGCACTGACCATGGCGGCAGCCATGACCCTGTCTGTATCCGCAGTGGCTTTTGCCGAGGAAGCGGAGACAGAGGCAGCCACCGAGGCCGCCACGGAAGCGGCAGCTGAGGGCGAGAGCGAAGAAGTAGTGGAGAACAGCAGCGGCATCTATACAGTGGATGACCTGGAGGGAAAAACCATCGGCGTGCAGCTGGGAACCACCGGCGACACCTTCGCTACCGAGCTGGAGACAGCCGGCACCGCCACGGTGGAGCGCTACAATAAAGGCAACGACGCGGTAATGGCCCTGAAGCAGGGAAAGATTGACTGCGTAATCATCGACAGCCAGCCTGCCGCCAAGTTTGTGGAGGTAAATGACGACCTGATGATTCTGGATGAGGACTTTGCCACCGAGGAGTACGCCATCTGCGTAGCCAAGGATAACACAGAGCTGACGGAAGCCATCAACGGCGCTCTGGCCGAGCTGACAGAAGAAGGCATTATGGACCAGATCATCGCCAACTACATCGGTGATGAAAAGGGAACCTGCCCCTATGAGTCCCCCGAGGACGTGGACCGCTCCAACGGAACCCTGGTAATGGCCACCAACGCCTACTTTGAGCCCTACGAGTATTACGACGGGGACAAGATCGTGGGTATCGACGCGGAGATGGCCCAGGCTGTATGCGATAAGCTGGGATATGAGCTGAAGATCGAGGATATGGAGTTCAATGCCATCATCAACGCGGTTGTATCCGGCAAGGCTGACATGGGTGTGGCCGGCATGACGGTGACGGAGGACCGTCTGCAGAACGTGGATTTCACAGACACCTATATGACGGCTGCCCAGGTGATTATCGTCCGCAAATAAGCAGAAAAGCAAATAAGTCCGGATACCGGGAAAGCCCGTAAGGCGTACAGGCCGGTATCCGGTCTTTTACTGTACAGTGAAAAATATTTCATCTGAGAAAAAAGAAAGTGGTGAACCGTTTGAGTTTTATAGACAGCTTTAAACTGAATTTTATAGACGCCAGCCGCTGGCAGTATATTCTCACCGGCCTTCGAAATACGCTGGTGATCTCTCTGTTTGCCGTAATCGTAGGCGTGGTGCTGGGCTTTCTGGTGGCTATTATCCGTTCCACCCACGACAAAACGGGAAAACTGAAGCTTCTGAACCTGGTGGCCAAAGTTTATCTGACCGTGGTGCGGGGAACGCCTGTGATGGTGCAGCTGCTGATCGTTTACTATGTGATTTTTGCCGCGGTAGATATTAATAAGGTGCTGGTGGCGATACTGGCCTTTGGCATCAACTCCGGCGCCTATGTGGCGGAGATTGTCCGGTCCGGCATCATGTCCATCGACCAGGGACAGTTTGAGGCGGGCCGCAGTCTGGGTCTGAATTACCGGCAGACCATGGTCAGCATCATCATGCCCCAGGCTTTTAAAAACATCCTGCCGGCCCTGGCCAATGAATTTATTGTGCTGCTGAAGGAGACCTCTATCAGCGGTTATATCGGCCTGACGGATCTGACCAGAGGCGGCGATATTATCCGAAGCCAGACGTATTCTGCCCTGCTTCCCCTGGTAGGCGTGGCAGTGATCTACCTGATCATGGTATGTTTCCTGAGCTATCTGGTAGGGAAACTGGAGAGGAGGCTGAGACGGAATGAACGTTAAAGACGGAGACGTTTTAATTGATGTGCAGGGACTGAAAAAACATTTCGGGGACAATCAGGTGCTGGACGGAATCACCACCCAGATCCGGAAGGGAGAGGTGGTGGCGATCATCGGCCCCTCCGGCTGCGGAAAATCCACCTTCCTGCGCTCCTTAAATCTGCTGGAGGTGCCGACCGGCGGCAAGATCCTCTTTGAGGGAACGGATATTACGGACAAGTCGGTGAATGTGGACAAGATGCGGCAGAAAATCGGCATGGTGTTCCAGCAGTTCAACCTGTTCCCCCATCTGACAATCCGGAAAAACATTATGCTGGCTCCCGTCAAGCTGAAGCTGATGACAGAGGAGCAGGCTTCCAAGAGAGCGGAGGAGCTGCTGGCGCGCATCGGCCTGCCGGAAAAGGCGGATCAGTATCCGGATATGCTTTCCGGCGGACAGAAGCAGCGTGTCGCCATCGCCAGAGCCCTGGCCATGAATCCGGATGTGATGCTCTTTGACGAGCCTACCTCCGCCCTGGACCCGGAGATGGTGGGGGAAGTGCTGGAACTGATGAAGGAACTGGCGGATACGGGCATGACCATGGTGGTGGTAACCCATGAGATGGGATTTGCCAGGGAGGTGGCCACCCGTGCCATCTTTATCGACGAGGGAAAGATCATGGAGGAGAATAAACCGGCAGAATTTTTTGCCAGTCCTAAAAACCCCAGACTGAAGGATTTCCTCTCCAAAGTTCTGTAACTGCCCCAAACTTTGCCTAACTGACCATTATAATGCCTACTTAACACAACACAGACCGGAAAAAGTGTGCTATAATAAAAAAGCCGGCTGCAGTGAAGTGTCCGAAAACCGGAAAGATCTGAAAGGGATGTGTCCATTTTTACGGGTACAGTTTAGGATACATTTTAAGTTGACAGGAAGATGGAAAGGAAGGATAATCTGATGCAGAGCAGATAGAGTAAGTCTGTCTTTTTTGGCATATCTGAATACAGAAAAAATGTTGAGGCGTACCACGCCCACAGGATAACTGTGGACGGGGTACGCCTTTTTACGTGGTGCGCCCGGCAAGTGACTCCCATGCCTGCATGAGGAGAAATTTGCCGGGCAACGGACGGATGCGCTTAAGAAAAGATACGGCAGAACATCTGCCGCAGGAAGAAGGAGGTTTATCTATACATGCACAAAAAGATGAAAGGACGGCAGAGGAAGGCAGCGGCGTGTTTCCTGACAGCGGCGCTGGTACTGTCTGCGGTGCCGGCACCGTCTGTGTTGGCTGATACGGAGACTTCATCGGAAACTGTACAGCAGGAGATTCGGGAAGAAGAAAGTGCCGTGACCGTGACGTCGGGAATGGAAGTTTCGGAAGAAACAGATTCGCAGACGGTTCCTCTGACAGAACAGAATACGGAGACGGAAACTCAGGTAGAGACGGAAACAGAAACCCAGACAGAGCAGGAGACGCAGACAGAAACGCAGACAGAGGTTCAGTTGGAAACGCCTGGAGAGACTGAGACTTCGGAAGTGGAGACTGAATCCGTTACAGAGAAATCTACAGATCTTGAACCAACAGAGACAGAGGATGAGACAAAAGTCCCGGTGACACCGCCTTCTCAGACGCAGTCAGTTGTTGGAAGTGATAATTTAACATCAATTCCGACGCAGAATATAGTACCCTATGCTGCTGTGTACTCAGGAAACGGGTATACATGGGATTTTAATACGGGTATCTTGACCGTCACTAATAATGACGGAGTAGAAAATGCGATGAATGACGTGTATCATATATATCCTTCAGGTATGAATTTAAAGCAAATAGTTGTAGGAAGTGGAGTTACAAGAATTACATATTCTTCGTGGATGAATGCTCTTGGCGGAGCCCCAAACTTAACAAGTTACAGTAGTGATTTCAGCCAGGCTATTAATCTCACTGAAATCGAAAGTAGAGCATTGTGTCTTCCTTATATAACAGGAAATATCAATTTAAGCAACTGCATCAACTTGACGTCGATAGGTGATATGTCATTTTGGGCAGAGAAAACAGTGAATATTACTGGCTGTGTAAATCTGACCAGTATCGGATCTGGATTTCAGGTGACATCATCAAGTATCTGGCTGACGTCTCTTTCTGTTAATGGAAGCATATTTGATGGTTTTGACAGGACAGCTTCAGTTTCTACTAATATTGGAGACAGAGCGGAAGAAACGATAACGTTGAACGCTGGAGTCTTAAATGTGTTTAATGGAGCCAGTATAACAGTCTCTAACGGGACAGAGGAGGTGGCGAAAGGCAAAGCTGGAGAAAATCTGACGGTACCGTTAGAGTCAGGTGCTAACAAATTAACACTTACAGTTACATGGCAGAACTATTCAAAATCCTATTCTGTGCAGGTAAATAATACGTTATTAGAAAATTCTATTACAAATAAAAATTATACAATTTCCTACGTTCATGGGGATAGCATCCCAGAACCAATGAAAGAAAATTTTAATTGTGCCAATCAAAATGCGGCTCTTTCTTTTGTCTGGTATAAAGGGACGACTGTATTAACAGGTAAGCCGTCCGATCCAGGAGAGTATGCCTTGGTGGTAACTGCACCGGCAGATAATCAATATGCTTCTGCAGAACTTCGGTTACCAATTATAATTGACAGTGCAAGTTATCATGTTACGATCCCTTCAGATGCAACCGCAGGCGGGTATGCGGTTTCCATTACAACAAGTAATTTTAAAGTTGGAGAGAACGGACGGGTGCGTGTGACAGTCTCCGACGGGGCAGATGATGGAACGGTAACATTAACCCGGCAAAATACAGGAACAGAAAATGCGGCACAGATTACATCGCAAATGTTTAATCAGAAGGAGAATGGAAGTCTGCTCAAAACTGCCGATACAGTTGCTTTATATGACAAGGATCAGAATTTACTTGATGGAACAACCGGAAAGTTGTATTTCGCAGCACCCACGGAGTCCAATATTGCCGCCGGAACTTACCTGGGAACCGTGACGTTCCAGATCAGCTATGAGATCGCATCAAATTAACAGAAAGAAGGTGCAGGATGAATAAGACAACAAAAACAATTCTGTTAATCGTGCTGGCTGTGATCTTAGTAGGGGGCGGCGTGTTTGTAGGTATGAACTGGAATCAATGGTTCGGCAAAGAGGATGCGCCAGTCACTGCAGACCTGGATGAAAATGCGGAGGACTACACCGGAGACAGGGAAGTGTACCAGGGGGAAAAGAATACCGATACCATAGATATTCCGGGGTTTGAAGCGCTGAACATGAAAGCGGGAACGACAGAGCAGAGTGTGAACCTGTACAACCCGGAGCAGAATACCTGCTATTTTAAGATGTCACTGATCCTTGCGGACGGAACCGTCCTGTGGGAAAGCGACCTGGTAGCGCTGGGAAAGGCGATCTATGATCTGACGTTAACGGAAGCCCTGGATGCAGGGGAGTATGCTTTAAAGTATGAGTGCTTCGCCATGGATGAGGCGCAGACGCCGTTAAACGGCTCTGAAATAAAGCTGACATTACATGTTTTGGAATAAGGGATGGAAGAAACCCGGAAACAGGAGGATACAAGTAAAATGAAGAAAAAGATAATCGCAGGAATGATCACGGCAGTATTAGCGGCAGGAATGGTGATGCCGGTCAGCGCAGCGGACACAACGCCGCAGGAAAATAGTGTCAAGGTAGGATATGAGGAAGCCTCAACCTTCACGCTGACCATCCCGGCGGCGGTTACTCTGTCAGAAACAGAAGGAGCAACGGGCAGTGTAGGGCTTTCCGCCATGAACATTGAGACAACGGAAAAGGTACAGATCAAAGTGACAGAAGGGATCACCGATGGAAAGGTAACGCTGACAGATGTGAAGGATTCTGCTAATACCTGCAGTTCCACCGTCAGCCTGACAGAAGGCGGGGAAGGGATCGCTTCCGATGCCGTGATCGCGGAGTTTACCATGGATTCTGCTTTGCTGACAGCGCCTTTGTACTTCTCCGCTCTGGGGGAAGTTCCGGCGGGAACCTACAGCGGGCAGATTGTGTATCAGGCATCGATTGTAAGCTAATAATCATTCCGAAAAAATGAAACAGGAAATACCGGGGCAGTCCCGGAGAAAAGGAGTGACAGAACATGAGAAAAGAAATGAAACGGGCAGGCGCCGCAGCTCTGGCAGAGGCTCTGATCCTGACAGGGGGGATTTCGGTTTCTGCCAGTGAAGCCGGGGCAGGCGATACACCGGCACATCAGTCCTCCCTGAACCTGACCACCAGCCAGGAGGCGCATTATATTATGATGATCCCCATGCAGGCCACCGGGGAAGCCAGTATACCCTTTGGAAAAGTTGATACAGAGATCGGTGACCTGACTGTAACCGGGGATATCGGGACGAAACAGCAGGTATCGGTGACGGTGGAGCAGACGCCGTTTACAGACGTAAAAGATGCCGGAAATTCTTTTAGGTTTGAACTGCTGTGTAAGGAAAGCAAGTTTGAAAAGGAAGTATGGGACTGGCAGGAAGTACGGGTGGAAACTCCTGTTTCCTATCCCCTGACGGTACATATCCCCAGTGAAACATGGGCGAAAGTGGTGGCCGGAGAGTACGCGGCAGCCCTGACCTTCAAGGCGGAACTGCAGAATATTGAGTAAACAGGTGGTGAAAGGATTGAAGAAGAAAAGAAAAATCACGGGACTGGCTGTGCTGTTCCTCTTTTTGCTCCGGATCTTCCCCATGACTGTCTTTGCGGCGGAGGAGGGCACTTCGTCCAGCAGCCGGCTTACCTTAACCGTATCTGTTGCCGGATATGCGGCGGATGTGGACGGTGGCCAGGCACAGACCGCCTTGCCGGACGGAACCGAAATCACGGTGCAGGGCGGCGATCAGATCGAGGGGCTGCTGTTCATGGTGGAACCGCTGGAGGGAGAACTTTACGACTGGATCGTCCGGTGCCTGGAGGGCAGCGGGACAAACATCCGGGCCTATGACATCTATTTCCTGGATAAGGAAGGAAACCGGTATGAGGTCACAGAGCCCCTTACCCTGTCCTTCAGCCTGAACGGGGCTTATGAGAACCCAGCGGCGTATTACGTTAGCGAAAGCGGCGAGACACAGAAGATGGAAGCCACGGTAAGCGGCGATCAGATTTCTTTTGTTACAGACCATAACAGCTATTATGCTCTGGCAGAGCAGACGGAAGCAGAAGAACCGGATGAGACAGAAGGGGAGGATGAGACAGGCGGCGCCGGAGAGACTTCCGGTTCCGGCAGCGGTACCTCCGGATCCGGCGGCACATCCGGGCAGGGCAGCCCAAAGACCGGGGATGATGCGCCGGTTGGCCTCTGGATGGGAGCCATGGCGGGATCTGCGCTCCTGGCAGCCTGCTGTCTTGTCATATATCGAAAAAAGAAAGCATAAAAGAATGGTTTTTTGCGGCGGCTTTGCGTAAAGCAAGGCCGCCGTTTTTCATATCGGACTTTGTTTTAAAGCACAGAAACCGCCCCGGAATTAAGTAAGTCTTGACAAACGGCAAAAAATAGCATTAAATAGTGGATGAACGTACATAGGTTCCGCAAGGATTAATAGGGAAGTAAAAAACACGGTCCCGCCGCTGTATGGGAGGAGCTGCATTTTGACAGATCACTGGGAAACCGGGAAGATAAAGTGCCGCAAGGAGCCCTGAGTCAGAAGACCTGCCCTGTACGGATATGTTACACATGATTACGGAGGATGATCAGGTGTAGAAACGTAAGTCCTGGAGAAAGGGCTGTTTTTGCATTCTGCCGTAATCGGCAGTTTTTTTATTTCACAGGAAGAGGGATTCTCTGTGGAATAAAAGGCTTTGCGTGATGCGCGCTCCCGCGAAGCAGAAAACAGTTTTACGAGAGGAGAAACAACCGTATGACCAAAAAACAGAAACTTTTTATTCTGGCAGCGGCAGTTCTGGTCTTTACCTTTGGAGTGACCGGCACCGCCCAGGCCATGCACATTATGGAGGGCTACCTGCCGGCAGGGTTCTGTATCGCCTGGGGTGTGATCTGTCTGCCCTTCCTTTTTGCGGGCCTTCGTTCCATTCAGAAGGCGCTGGCAGAAAACCGCAGGGTTTTGCCCCTGATTGCCATGGCAGGAGCCTTTATCTTTGTGATTTCATCCCTGAAAATTCCTTCCGTTACCGGAAGCTGTTCCCATATGACCGGAACCGGGCTGGGCGCGATCCTTTTCGGGCCGGCGTCCGTCAGCATTCTGGGGCTGATTGTCCTTGTGTTCCAGGCGCTGCTTCTGGCCCACGGGGGACTGACCACGCTGGGAGCCAACACATTTTCCATGGCCATTGCCGGCCCCTTCGTTTCCTTCGGTATCTATAAGCTGTGCCAGAAGGGCGGGGTGAACAGACGGCTGGCCGTCTTTCTGGCCGCTGCCCTGGGAGATCTGTTTACCTACTGCATCACCGCCTTCCAGCTGGCGATTGCCCACAATGCGGATACGACGATGGGAGGCGCTTTTGCCAAGTTCCTGGCGGTGTTTGCGCCCACCCAGATCCCCCTGGCAGTGATCGAGGGCATTCTTACGGTGCTGATTATGGCGGCGCTGGAGACCTATGCGAAACCGGAACTGCGGGCGGCAGGCTTCTTAAAGGAGGAACACTGATATGAAAAAAGGAACTGTGATCGCGCTGATTATCGCGGTGCTTCTGATTGCCTTTATCCCTCTATTTCTGCTGAAGGACGCCCAGTTTGGAGGATCAGATGACGCCGGCAGCAATGTGGTGGAGGAAGTGGACGCAGGCTATGAGGCCTGGGCAGCCCCCGTTCTGGAGGAAATCATCGGGGGAGAACTTCCCGGGGAAGTGGAGAGTATGCTGTTCTGCGTGCAGACCGGCATCGGAGTAGGAATTCTGGCCTTCTTTATGGGCCGGTTCGTAGAACGGAAAAAACAGGGCCGGGGCGAGTAGCCCCACGGCCGAAAGGCAGGAAATGTTTGCATGATTACCATAGACAGGCTGTGCTATAATTCCAAATTAAGATATGTGAACGCAGGGGAGAAATTCGCTTTTGCGATGCTTACGCTGGCAGCCTGCGTGATAGGGCATTCTGTTCCCATTTCCTGCCTGATACTGATTTTGACAGGGATTCTCACCGTATGGAAGGGGGGGATCCCTGTTTCCCGTTATCTGCGCTATCTGCTGGTGCCCCTGGTATTTCTGCTTTTAAGTACCCTGGCCATTGCGGTAAACGTTTCAGCCGTTCCGCTGGATCTGTTTGCCGTCCCGGTGGGGAAGCTGTATCTGACAGGAAGCCGGGCCTCCCTGTTCTACGCCCTGGAGCTGCTGCTGACGGCTATGGGCAGCGTATCCTGCCTCTATTTTCTTTCTTTCAGCACCCCCATGCCGGATATTCTGAATGTGCTGCGCCGCCTTCACTGCCCCAGGCTGGTGCTGGAGCTGATGCTGCTGATTTACCGCTATATCTTTGTGCTGTTTGACATTGCGTCCGCCATCAGCACGGCCCAGGATTCCAGGCTGGGAAACCGGAACTATAAAACTTCCATGAAGTCTTTCGGGGCTATGATTTCCGCTCTGTTTGTCCGGGCCATGAAAAAATCAGGGGCTCTGTATGACGCTATGGAATCCAGATGCTACGACGGTACGATTCGGGTGCTGAATGAAACTTTTCCGCCGAAGAAAAGAGAAATGGCTCTGATCGCAGCGGCGGAAATTCTTCTGTATATACTGGTGATTTGGGAGAGAGTGTAAATGAAAGATGTGATACTGAAAGCGGACGACCTGTATTTTTCCTATGAGGGAGAGAAAAATCATTCTTTAAACGGGCTGTCCCTGGAAATTGAACGGGGAAAAAAGATTGCTTTTATGGGGGCCAACGGATCGGGAAAGTCCACTTTTTTCCTGTGCTGCAACGGCATCCACAAACCTGTCAGAGGACAGCTGTACCTGGACGGACAGCCCTATGATTACTCCAAAAAGGGACTTTTGAAACTGCGCCAGCGGGTGGGGATTGTTTTTCAGGATCCGGACAACCAGCTGTTTTCCGCCAGCGTTTACCAGGAAATTTCCTTTGGTATCCTGAATCTGGGGGTGTCGGAGGAGGAAGCCCAAAAAGAGGTAGAGAAGGTGATCCGGGATCTGGAGATCACCCCGTTTCGCCACAGGCCTACCCACGCTTTAAGCGGCGGCCAGAAAAAACAGGTTTCCATCGGGGACATTCTGGTTATGCACCCGGACATTATGATCTTTGACGAGCCGGCGGCAGCCCTGGATCCCAGACATACCCGCATTGTAAACCGGATTATCGACCGGCTTACAGAGCAGGGAATTACGGTGATGATGTCCACCCATGACGTGAATTTCGCCCTGGAGTGGGCGGATCAGGTGTTTCTGTTTAAAGAAGGAAAGGTGCTGGCGGAGGGAACGCCGGTTCAGGTATTTTCCGACCGGGAAGTCCTCCGGGAGACGAATCTGGAACAGCCGGCGGTGATGGAGCTGTTTGACAGCCTCTGCCGGAAGCATATTTTAAGCGACGCGCTTCCCGTGCCCCGCACTCTGGCCCAGCTGGAAGGCTATATCAGTGAAATTCATGATTTTTCATGACAGACAGGAGGTCCTGCATAATAAGCGGCACCTTTTTGTCGAATCCTGCATATTCTGGTATGGCAGGAGGACAAAAAGGAGAAGGGTATGAATATTGTAAAAGACCACTGTAAAAACTTCAAACGGTACGGAGAGAAACGGAGCGCCCCTCTGGATTCCATACAGGTCCATTCCATCGGGACCGCCCAGAACAGCGCGAAAGCAGTGCGGGATTCCATGGATCAGTATAACCCGGGAGGGATCGTCCATGCGGTGGTGGACGCTGAGACCGACGGGCTGGTGCTGGAACTTCTGCCGGACGACAATCTGGCCTGGGCGGATGCCGGATACGGCAACCAGCATTCCTATACTTTCGAAATCGCAGAATCTGATTTTATGCGGTACAAAAACGGGGGAGCGGAGTACGAGGTCACGGATGAGGAAAAGTTTCTGGAGGATATCCGCAGGGGCTACCGGAACGCGGTGGATTTTGCGGCACAGAAGTGCCTGCAGTTCGGCATACAGCCGACCGCGAAGCTTCCCAATGGCCTGTACGCTCTCTACAGCCACAACGAGGGGCGTCTGACGGGCGTTTCCTCCGCCCATGTGGATCCGGAGCATGTGTGGTCAAAAATAGGAAAGACCATGGATGATTTCCGCCGGGATGTGGAGGCGGCCATGAAGGAACAGGAGGAAGGAGCCGGAGAAGAAAGGTATCTGGTGCAGGCCGGCGCTTTCCGGAATAAAGAAAATGCGGAAAGGCTGGCAGAGAAACTGCGGGCAGCCGGTTTTGAGGCGTTTGTAAAATCGTGAGGGAATCCGGGGCTGCCCGGTTGAAATTTTCCGATGACAGAACTATAATAAATTTGCCACGCCAGTTCCGGGGAGGAGTGCGGCTTTGCCGTATCGGAGGTGTCCGGTCTCACACTTTCTTATCCCGGGAACACGCTCCGGCTGGGGTGGCCTTTGTGGAGGAAAAGAAAAAAATTTGCTTTTCCTCTTCCATTTTTTCAAAAAAGTGCTATAATAAAAAAGTCTCACGGGGATATAGCTCAGTTGGGAGAGCGATGCGTTCGCAACGCATAGGTCAGGGGTTCGAGTCCCCCTATCTCCACTTAAAACGGGGAGGCCGCAGGGCCTGAGAGTAAACGGAAACGTTTTGACCCTTTGAACCTGAAGCAGGTAATGCTGACGCAGGAAAATAGGAAGAGCCGAAAAAGGACAGCAGTCCTTTTTCTGTGCGCTTTTATGTGGAACCGGTGCGTTGGCATCGGTTTTTCGTTATGCAAAAAAAGATCAGAATGCAGAAAGGAAGGCGGGAGGACGTCATGAAAAAGAAAGGGTATAAACTGGCGCCGGTCATTGTGATTCTGGCTCTGCTGGCAGTATGGGAGCTGGTGGTGCGGCTGGCAGGCATCCCGCTGTATGTGCTTCCGGCTCCCAGCGATACCATCAGCGCTTTCGCGGAGGAATTTCCCGTTCTTCTGGGACACGCCGGCATTACGGTGATGGAGGCGCTGGCCGGAATGGCCATCTCGTTTGTGATCGGGATTTTGATGGGAATTTTGATTGACGCGCTTCCCACCTTCAAGCGGTGCGTCTATCCGATTCTGGTGGTGACCCAGACGGTTCCCACCATTGTGCTGGCGCCGATCTTCATTATTTACCTGGGATTTGGCTATGCGCCCAAGATCCTGACGGTGGTGCTGATGTGCTTTTTCCCCATTGTGGTCAGTTTCAGCGACGGACTGGGACAGATGGATCAGGGCTACCTGAATCTGGTAAAGGCCTACGGAGGCAGCCGGCTTCAGGTGTACCGGCTGGTGAAGATCCCCTCCGCCATGATTTCCTTGCTGTCCGGGCTGAAGGTGTCGGCCACCTACAGCATCAGCGGCGCTGTGGTGGGAGAGTGGATTGCCTCCCAGAGCGGACTTGGCTATTATCTGATCCGGGCTAAAAACGGATTTATGCTGGACCGGGTATTTGCCTGCGTGCTGATGATTATTGTGCTGAGCCTGCTGATGAACGGCCTGGTTAAGCTGTTTGGCTGGGCGGTGCTGCCCATGGAGCGAAGGGCAAAAGCGGGAAAACAGGAGGAAAAAATCCCCCTGGACTGAGTGGAAGGCCGAGGCGCCTTTTACCGGCTGCAGGGATTTTTATAAAACATAGAACAGGAGGAGACAGATATGAAAAGAAATTGGAAGAGGATAGCGGCTTTGACGGCAGCGGCGTCTTTTGTATTGGGATGCGGAACGGCGGCCTGGGCGGATGAGGCAGAGGAACTAAAAGAAGTCACCGTGATTCTGGATTATACGCCCAATACCAACCATACCGGCATGTATGTGGCGCTGGATAAGGGCTACTACGAAGAAGAGGGACTGGATGTGGAGATTATCGAGCCCACAGACGGAGTGACGGAAACTCTGATTGCCCAGGGAAAGGGAACCTTCGGCATTGCCTATCAGGAGGATGTAACCATCGCCCTCACTTCCGAGGATCCGCTTCCCATCAAGGCCATTGCCGCCCTGATTCAGCACAATACCTCCGGATTTGTATCTCTGGCGGACAGCGGAATTGAATCCCCGGCGGATTTTGAGGGAAAGACCTACGCGGGCTGGGGCGGCTCCGGGGAGACAGCGGTGCTGGAGGCCTGCATGACCCAGGCAGGGGCTGATTTTTCCAAGCTGAATATGGTGATTTCCGACGGCAGCGGTTTTTCCGCTCTTGGAAAAAGCTGCGATATCATGTGGTTTTTTGAGGCGTGGGACTGTGTACAGGCCCAGATGAACGGCGTGGAGCTTAACTATATGGCCTGCCGGGATCTGGACGAGCGCCTGGACTACTATACGCCGGTGATCATTACCAGCGACGAGGTGATTGAATCGGATCCGGACATGATAAAGGCGTTCCTGCGGGCTACGAAAAAAGGATATGAGGACGCCATGGCAGATCCCGACGCGGCGGCGGAGCTTCTGGCCTCCCACGTGACGGCCTACGATCCCGAGATGCTGAAAATTTCCCAGGAGTATCTGACAGATAAATATATGGAGGATACGGATACCTGGGGCATCATAGACGAGACCAGATGGAACAACTATACCAACTTTATGCAGGAGTACGGCGTGATTGACACGGCCATTTCCCCGGACGCCTGCTTTACCAACGAGTTTCTGCCGGAGTAACCATAAAAATAAGAAAGGCTGAAAAGCTGCCATGAAACTGAGCGTGAGAAATCTGAATTTTTCCTACCAGGATCAGAAGGTGATCCGGGATCTGTCCTTCGACGTGGAGGATGGGGAGTTTGTCAGTATCCTGGGGCCCTCCGGCTGCGGGAAATCGACCCTGCTGAATGTGCTGGCGGGCATCCTGCAGCCCCAGGGAGGAGAGATACTAATTGACGGCCGGCAGATTCGGGGCATGAGCGGACAGTTTGCCTATATGCCCCAGAATGACCTGCTGTTTCCCTGGAAAACCATTCTGGAAAACGTATGCCTGTACGGAACGATTCACCATAACCGGGAAGAGGCAAAAAAGCAGGCCAGGGAGCAGATGGCCCGGTTCGGACTGGGAGGCTGCGAGGAAAAATATCCCGGTGAGCTCTCCGGCGGCATGCGCCAGAGGGCGGCGTTTCTTCGCACTACGCTGTGTGAAGCGGACATTTACCTGCTGGATGAACCCTTCGGAGCACTGGATGTGATTACCAGGAGCGATATGCAGGACTGGCTGAAGGAGCTGTGCGTCACACTGAAAAAAACCATTCTTCTGGTGACCCACGATACGGACGAGGCTATTTATCTGTCCGACCGGATCCTGATCCTGGGAGCTCCCGGGGAAGGCATCCGAAAAGAGGTGCGGGTGACGGAAGAGAACCGGACCAGAGAATGGCTGTACCGGCAGGGAGAACTGCGGGCCGGGATTCACCGGATTATTAAGGGACGGACAGAACAGAACACAGAAGGAGAACAGGATGGAAAAGACAGCTGAAAACAGACCGGCTTTCTCCTCACAGATGCGCATGATAGATTTTCATGCGCATCTGTCCTTTGAGGGAGAGGCAGAATGGAGGCAGAAACAGGGAATTCTTACCTGCTTCAGTGCCGGGACGCCAAAACAGTGGGAGAAGCTGGAGCCGGTCCGAAAGGAGAAATATGCGCTGGCCAGCTTCGGCATTCATCCCTGGTACGCGGATCAGTTCCGGAGCAGATCTTATAGGACGTATCTGCAGGAATGTGATATGATAGGGGAAATCGGAATGGATTCCGTCTGGTGCAGGGTGCCGCTGGCAGACCAGCAAAGGGAGCTGGAATGGCAGCTTCAGGCGGCGGAGGATCTGGGAAAGCCGGCAGTGCTTCATACCAAGGGACAGGAGAGGCGCATCGGAGAGATGATCCGGGGATTTAAGGGAAAACTTTGCGTGCACTGGTATTCCGGAAGTCTGGAGGATCTGAAAGGCTTCCTGGAGCAGGACTGCTATTTTACTCTGGGGCCGGATACGGCGGCTCTTGCCGGGGGAAAGCTGGGGGCGGCCAGAGAGGAAGAAGGAAAGGTGCGCCGCCGCCTGCTGGAGCAGGTTCCGGCTTCCCGGCTGTTTGTGGAGACAGACGGCATCGGGGCGGTGGCCTGGGCTTTTGGAGAAGAAAAAGCAGAGGCAGACCGGGTCCCCCTGGCGCTGCGGGAAAATATGGAGTGCGCTGCCGCCTGGAAGAAAATGAGCGTTTGGCAGATGGCAGACCGGATGGAGAAAAACCTGAAAGAATTTCTGAGCCCGAAAAGAAGTGAAAGTGAAAAGGAAACAGTATGAACCGAAATGAAATTTATGTAATGTACGGGAAAAGCCATAAGGCAATGGCGAAAGAACTGGCGGCCCTGGCGGGGCTTGCCGGGATGATACCGGACAGGAATACGAAAATCGGCATCAAGCCTAATCTGCTGGGGCAGGCCCTGGCGGAGGAGGGAGCCACCACCCATCCGGAGGTGGTGGAAGGCCTGATCGAGTATCTGCAGGAGAAGGGATTTGACAATCTGGTGCTTCTGGAAGGCTCCTGGGTGGGGGATTCTACCAGGGAGGCGGCCGCTTACTGCGGTTATGACCGGGTCTGCGAAAAGTACGGCGTTCCCTTCTGGGACATGCAGCAGGACCGTTCCGTAAAGCGGGACTGCGGCGGCATGGAGCTGCAGATCTGCCGGAAGGTGGAGGAGATCGGCTTTCTGATCAATGTGCCGGTTTTAAAAGGCCACTGCCAGACCAGGATCACCTGCGCCCTGAAAAACATGAAGGGCCTGATTCCCAACAGTGAGAAACGCCGGTTTCACCGGCTGGGCCTTCATGATCCCATCGGCCATCTGGCTGCGGGTATCCGGCAGGATTTTATCCTGGTGGACAGCATCTGCGGAGACCTGACCTTTGAGGACGGAGGAAATCCGGTGGAGCAGAACCGGCTGATGGCCGCGCTGGATCCGGTGCTCTGCGACGCCTACGGCTGCAGCCTTCTGGATATCCCGGTGGAGTCTGTGCCCTATATCACGACGGCAGCCGGGCTGGGTGCGGGGTGCTGTGATCTGTCACAGGCCAGAATCGCGGTATGGCAGGAGGAAGAAGGGGCGGCAGACTTTCGGGTAATTCCAAAGACCCCGGAAAGTATTCCGGATGCGGGAGGAGAGAATCCGGGAGAGGGATTTCGCCGGGTGATGAAGCTGGCGGAAAAAACCCGGGAAGTGGAATCCTGCAGCGCCTGCTACGGTTATCTGCTTCCGGCCCTGCGCATGCTGGAGGAGGAAGGGCTTTTAGACCAGTTGAAGGAGAAGGTCTGCATCGGCCAGGGCTTCAGGGGAAAGAGCGGGGAACTGGGAGTGGGAAACTGCACCAGGGCGTTTCGCCATACTCTGGCAGGCTGTCCTCCCACGGAAAACCAGATGTATGAATTTCTGAAGGCATATCTTAAAAAAATGTGAATTCCTCCCGTTTCGTTGACGCCAGAATCCGGATTCGGTATAATGGTGGCAAGGGGGATTACAAATATGAATATACTGTTTTATCTGGTGCCGAAAAATGATCTGGTCTATGTTTACGATGATTATACGGTGCGCCAGGCTATGGAGAAACTGGAAAATCACAGGTACACTTCCGTGCCGGTCATCAACCGGAAGGGGATGTACGTGGGAAGCCTGTCAGAGGGAGACATTCTGTGGGACCTGAAGGGCAGGGAACTTAAGGAACTGAGGGAGACGGAAGAAATCCTGGTCCGCCAGGTGAAGCGGTGCCGGGACAATGAGCCGGTCAATATCAACTGTGACATGGAGGATCTGATTATGACCGCCATGAACCAGAACTTTATACCGGTGGTAGATGACAATGGCACCTTCATCGGGATTGTGACCAGAAGAAGTATCATTTCCTACTGCATGGAGCAGTTAAGAAAAGTTTAAGAAAATCGCCTTATTCTCTTGTTTTCTGAAAAAGATGGTGTTAAAATCGGACTTAACAAGTTTGATACAAAATTGTAAAACTTATTAAGTATTTGGGAAAGGAAAGCGGGAGAGTTTTATGGTTATGAACGAGAAAGAAACCGGGATCAGAAAAAGCGGCAGAAAGTTATGGGCTTGTTCCCTGCTGATGCTGCTTTTTCTTGTGCTGATGTCCACCACCGCCCTGGCGGCGAAGACCGGCTGGAAACAGGTGGGAAAAAAGATTTACTACTACGTTGCCGGGGAGGACGGCAGGGAGAAAGCCACCGGTCTGCGAAAGATCGGGAAGCGGTATTATTACTTCAACAAAAACGGCGTGATGAAAACCGGCTGGGTAAAAACGTCGGAGGGGTTCCGGTATTTTAAACCCACCGGGAATGTGGGAGCCACCAAGGGTTCCATGTACACCGGCCTGAAGACCATCGGAAAGTACAAATACTATTTTGACAAAAACGGCGTGGTGACCACCGGACTGCGGACAGTCAAGAAGAAAACCTATTTCTTCAGCACCAACAAAAATATGGGCGTCAGGGGACGTTCCCTGAAAAACAGATGGAAGACCGTTAAGGGCGTGAAATATTATTTCAAATCGGACGGCACCATGGCGAAAAACTGCTGGGTCAACAAGACCTACTATGTGGACAAAAACGGCCAGATGCTGAAAAATACCGTGACCCCGGACGGCTATCTGGTGGGCAGCAACGGAAAGAAAGCCAGCAAGAACAAGGTAAAAGGCTGGGTTAAGATTAACGGCAAGTACCATTATTACAATGCCTCCAAAAAGAAACTGCTTACCTCCTGCTGGAAACAGGTGAACGGCAAGTACTACTATCTGGACGAGGACGGCGTGCGGGTAACCGGATGGCAGAACATCGGGAAAAACCGCTATTACTTTAATTCCAAGGGAGTCAGACAGACCGGCCTGAAAACCCTGAAGGGAAAGACCTACTACTTTGACGCCAAGGGAAGACTGCAGAGAAACACTACCATCGACGGCTACACGATTGATGCCAACGGCGTGGCCACGAAGATCCCGGGCACGGAAAGCGGCAAGAAGAAAATCCTGATTATTGCGGGACACGGCCAGGGAGATCCGGGAGCCACTTCCTCCTGGGGATATGAGAGCAATTACACCAGACAGTTTGCCAAGCTGATTTATAATGAACTGAAGAGCAACGGCAAAGTGGATGTGACTTTCTATAAGAACGGCAGCAGCAATTATGACTGCTATCAGCAGAACGCCAAAACCCTGGGAAGCGGCGGCCTGAACTTAAGTTCCAAAATTACCGGAAAGGGAACCAACCGGAGCAAAGTGCTGAGCGGCATCAAGACGAATCCCAACATTCCGGTGTTTACGGATTATGATTACGTACTGGAAGTTCATTTTAACGCCAAGGGTTCCGGCAAGGATCCCCAGGGCGACGGCCGCTACACCGGAGTCGGCTTTTATATCAACAGCTATAAGAGCAAATATACGCTGGAGAACCGGATCCTGTCCAAGATCGTGTCCCTGGGCTTTAAGCGCTGGGGAAGCGGCGTGTTTGCCTCCAGCACCCTGTTCAACGCCCGGATCTGCCAGGAACTTGGCGTAAGCTACGGCCTTTTGGAGACCGCCTTCATTGATGATGGGGACGATATGAAATTTTATACAAAAAATAAGAATAAAATGGCCAAGGCGGTGGCGGACGCCATTGTGGCCTATTATAGCTGATACTGGCAGAATT
>DVOS01000063.1 GCA_018713435.1 Candidatus Merdiplasma excrementigallinarum | reverse complement strand
CATATCGGTAAAAATGGTCAGCCCATCCGCCTCCAGCGTTTTTTCATACCAGACGCTGTCTGTGTAATCATAGCCGGAAACCGAAACCGGGCCGGAAACGCTGATCACCTCTCCGTCCAGAATCAGGTAGGGCGTCACCACATCTTCTCCCAGTATATACTGAAGGCGGTTAAAGTACCGCTCCATCCACGCCATCAGCTCCGGCCTAGTATATCCCTGGTCAATCAGATCGTCCAGGGTAGCCACGCCGAAGGCCAGCAGGTTTTCATATACTTCCAGATTGCCTCTCTCCTCCGCCGCGTAGCTGCGGGTCAGGGCGGTTCCGGTTTCCTGGGCGTTTTCCAGCAGGGAAATCCGGATAATCTGACGTCCGAATATAATCAGCGCCAGCAGAATCACAAATACCGCTATATTCAGCCGCATATCCCGGAGAATCTGCTTCCATTTCTTCTTTTTCTTCATCTTCCCTCTCCTTGCGCCGGCTCTTTTACCGGCCGTCCAAAGCTGCTTCCTCTACATTTTCATACATCTTTGCCAGCTCTTCTTCCACGGAAAAGAAGCAGTCTAACAGCCTTGGGTTAAATACGCCGCATTCGCCTCCCCGAATCATCTCCAGCACTTTGTCCCTGGAGAAGGCCGCTTTATAAACCCGCTTGCAGCTGAGGGCGTCGTATACATCCGCCAGGGACACCACCTGGGCCCAGGGCGAAATCGCTTCCCCCTTCAGGCCGTCCGGATAGCCGCCCCCGTCCCAGCGCTCATGATGATGCAGGGCAATATCATAGGCGTATACATAGGCGCTGTTGGCCTTCAGCTGGGATATCTTTTCCAGGAGCCGGGCCCCCTGGACGGTATGGGTCTTCATAATCTCATACTCTTCCCGGGTAAGCTTTCCCGGCTTGTTTAAAATGGCGTCCGGGATGGCGATCTTTCCCACGTCATGCATAAAAGACGCCAGCGCGATGTCGTCAATCTGCTCTTCACTCATTCCCTCCCCCATGGCCGTATGGGTCAGCAGCATCCGGGTAATATCGTGGATTCGCCGGACATGGGCGCCGGATTCGTTGCTTCTGAACTCAATGGCCGTGGACAGGGCTTCAATCATTCCCTGGTTCAGTTCAATAATCTGGTGCGCTTTCTCCAGAAGTTCTGTTTTCTGCTGTTCTACCTTGCTGCCCAGCCGCTTTCTGGCACGGAACAGTTCAATCACGGAATTAATCCGCCGCAGCACCACATAGGGCACCACCGGCTTGCTGATCACGTCCATGACCCCCAGCCGGTAGGCCTCCTTCATCACACTGTCGCTGGCTTCAGCGGTGATAAGAAATACCGGCACCCTCTCCAGCAGCTCTTCCTCCTTCAGCCGGCGCAGCACCTCCAGCCCGTCCATCCGGGGCATCACCACATCCAGGAGCACCGCGCAGTACTTTCCCGGCCTTTCCAGAATCTTTTCCAGCCCCTCCTGTCCGTCCGCGGCTTCCTCCACGGGAAAAAAGGCGGAAAACAGATTGTCCAGAATCCCCCGGTTTATCTCATCGTCATCCACAATCAAAAGCGTATCAAAACCTCCGGAAAAAACCTTCTCCTCTTTTAACTGCTCCATATCCTCCTTCTCCTTTCCCCGGATGTGAATATCAGTCCGTCATTTGCATATTGTTTCCTGATGATTATCACGTCTCATATTCTTTATGACAATTTATAATTTGCATTTGCAAGTTTTTGGATTGTTTATTTTCCGCCTTTGAAAGGGTACACTAAATACAGAACCGCAGGAGGCAGGCCATGAACAACAAGCGTGAAAATCAATACCGCCAGCTGGGACTGATGATCGCCTACTACCGCAAGCTGAAAGGGCTTACGCAGATGCAGCTGGCCGAACTTGTAGGGGTAAGCCGTACCCACATCAGCAATCTGGAAGCGCCGAATATGGACAAGTCCATTTCTCTGGACCGGCTGTTCGATATTTCCGACGCACTGAATGTCCCCATTAAAAATTTTTTTGATTTCAGAGAATAACCGGATGTCAGATCTGTTTTACAGTCTTTCTATCCGGTTATTTTTTTGTCATGGTTTAATAATCTTCGCCGCCTTGCTGAGAGTCTCCACAATATCATACATATTCGTCACCTCTCCCACTGCCAGCGCATCTGTCAGATGATAGTAATTCAGACAGGTCCCGCAGGTTTTGATGGTCACGCCCTGGGCCTCCATCAGACGCAGATCTTCCAGGGAATCGGATCCCTCTGTGGTAAGAAGGGCGCCCCCGTTGTAAAACAGAATGGTTCCCGGCAGTTCTTCCATCTGGCTCAGCCCGTACAGAAAGCCTTTCATCAGCACTTTCCCCAGTTCCTCATTTCCCTGTCCCATCACGGCGCTGGAAATGGCGGCCACGGTATCTTTTTTTACGCAGTCCGGCCGGCAGCGTACTTCTTCCGGCTCCTGCGCTCCCGCCGCTTCCCCTTCCTGCTCCTGTCCTATGGTCACCGCGAAATGGTTCTCCTCCACTTTTTCCGCCCGGCATTCCATGTGCAGCTGCCTGGCCAGCTTGGTCAGGTTCTGCACCGCGATTTCATTATCCACATGGGTCTCCACCACTCCGGCTTTTCCCATTTCATCCAGCGCCTTTTTTGTCTTGACCACCGGAATGGGGCACTGGTCGCCTAAAGCGTCTATCTTTCTGAATTCTGACATTTCTTCTCCTCTCTACATTGTCCTGATACCCGGATTTCTCCGTGCTTCCCACTCCCAAAATCCGCCAGACATTCGAAATCCGCCCTCCCGGGCTCCTTTTTCTTGGCTCTCTTATCTTCACGTTGTCCTGATACCCGGATTTCTCCGTGCTTCGCACTCCCGAAATCCGTCAGCCATTCGAAATCCGCCCTTTCGGGCTCCTTTCTCATGTCTGGTCGGGTTTCTAAAGCAATGTATGGGACATACGAGTATGTCCCATACATTGCTTTGAAACCCTGGTATCAGGACATATTTGAAAATCGTTCTACTGCTTTTGTGAAGCTGGCTATGGTTTTGTCGGCATCGCCGTGTTCTATGCCGTCCCGGACGCAGTGCTTGATATGGCCCTCCAGCACCACCTGCCCGCATTTATGGATAGCTGATTTGGCCGCGTTCATCTGGGACAGAATGTCCTCACAGGGAACATCCTCGTCTATCATCCGGTCTATGGCCTGCAGCTGCCCGATAATTTTTTTTAACCGCCGGTGAAGATTGTCGGCGTCCATGCACTGTCTCATGCTCTGTCTCACCTCTGTCATTCTATTCAAAAATTTCTCTTTCATTGTATCACAGAAACAAGTTTTCTGTACAGTTTAAAAGCCGGATCTGTCCGATTTTGATTTTTTGGAAATTTTAGGGTATAATAAAGATACAGCTATCGTTCCGGTTTCCGGAACAGCCAAAAAATTAAAAAGAAATGGAGGTTCTATCATGAAAGACTACGAAGTAATCCAGGAAATCACCAATGCCTGCGGCGGCAGCAATGTTCCCCAGACTTCCATCACGGAAATGCAGCTTGACGATCTTGAGGCTTATATAAAAAGCAAACATCCAAAGGAATTTGACCGGGCCGTAAAGGAGGAGCTGGAAGACGGCAGCGTGAAATATACGCTGGCACTGGGAGCGGTCACTTATAAGTACACCTTCAACAGAATTTAAAGACGACAAAACCGTAATGTCTCCATAAGGAAGAGGGTGCTGCAAAATCATGAAATTCATGAAGCAGCACCCTCGTTCTCTCATAAATGTAAGGGAAAATGCAGGTCTCTCCGGCTATGCCAGCTCTCTGATTCGTTTTCTCAAGGGCAGGATCATGGAGGGCGATACAGACAGTTCGTCAATCCCCATCTTCACGAATTCTTCCGTAAGGTCCAGATCCGCTCCCAGTTCCCCGCAGATCCCCGCCCACTTTCCATATTTGTGGGCGCTCTCCGCCGCCATTCGGATCATCCGCAAAACGGCGGGATGATGGGGATCATAAAAGTCATCCAGCTTCTCATTCTGGCGGTCTATGGCCAGGGTATACTGGGTTAGATCGTTGGTGCCGATACTGAAAAAATCCACCAGCTGCGCCAGTTCATCGGCAATCATTACGGCAGCCGGAGTCTCAATCATAATGCCCTGTTCCGGCACCCTGCAGTCAAGCCGGGCTTCCTCCAGCTCCTTCTTTGCTTCCTCCAGGATTTCAAAAATTTTTTTCACTTCCGCCGCGGAAGTAATCATGGGATACATAATGGACAGATTCCCGCAGATAGAAGCACGCAGGAGAGCCCGCAGCTGGGTTTTAAAAATATCCGGCTGTTTCAGGCAGATCCGGATAGCCCGGTACCCCAGAGCAGGATTCTCCTCCTTCCCCAGATTAAAGTAATCCGCCTGCTTGTCCGCGCCGATATCCAGAGTCCGCACGATCACCTTTTTCTCTCCCATGGTCTGAAGCACCTGGCGATAGGCCTGAAACTGCTCCTCCTCCGAGGGAAAATCATTTCTGCCCAGATACAGAAACTCACTGCGGAACAAGCCGATGCCCTCCGCGTCATTCTCCAGCGCATAGCCCACGTCCCCCGGGCCGCCTATGTTGGCGTACACTCTGATTTTTTTGCCGCTGCGGGTTATGTTTTCTTTCCCCTTCAGTTCCTGCAGCAGGCGCAGCTTTTCCTCTTCTTTTTCCAGCCGTTCCTGGGCCAGACGGCATTCCGCTTCATCCGGGTCAAAGATCACTTCCCCCCGCATGCCGTCCACAATTACCCGGCTGCCGGGCCGGATCCCGTTAAGGTCCGCAGGCACGCCGACGAGGGCCGGAATATTCATCATGCGGGCCAGTATGGCGGTATGGGAGTTGGCGGAACCGTGAACCGTCACAAAGGCCAGAATTTTGTCTTTATCCATCTGCACAGTCTCGCTGGGACTCAGATCATCCGCCACAAGGATACAGGGCTCCTTAAAGTCAAACGACTCTCCTTCCCCTCCGGTCAGGCACTGTATCAGCCGGTTGGAAATGTCTTTCACATCCGCGGACCGGGCTTTCATGTATTCGTCATCCATGTCGGCAAACATCCGGGCAAAATTGTCGCCGGTAACGGCCGCCGCGTATTCGGCGTTTACCCGTTCCTTTTTTATCATATTTTCAATGGCTTCCAGATAATCCTCATCCTCCAGCATCATCTGATGGACCTCGAAAATGGCGGCGCTGGCTTCCCCTGCACTGGCCAGAGCCCTGTCATACAGCTGCTGCAGCTGCTCCCGGGCTTTTTTTACAGCCTCCCGCACCCGGTCCATCTCCTGTCCGGGATCCTGAATTTTCTCCCGCCTTACTTTCCGGTCCTCTTTTTTAAGAACGGCTGCCGGGCCAATGGCAATACCATTGTAAACTGTTTTACCTTTATACTTTACCATAGTCACACTTCTCCCGTTTGTTTTATGAGCAGACCGGTTTTTCATGGTCCTGCCCTGTATCCGCCTGCCGGCGGCAGATGTTTTTTATAGTTTGCCCGGCCTGCTTTTTTCTATGTAAATTCGCTCCGGTCTCCTGTTCACCTTCCCGCAGCTTCTCCGATCACCTTCTATCTTATCATACCGCCGCCTGAAGCGTACCCTATTTCTTTTCTCTGTTTTCACTATATTTCAGCGTGAATTTTTGGTTGAATCGCCGGTCAGATTCTGCTATATTATTCCAGTTGTCATTTTGCATTTTAAATTTTGTATTTCGGGAGGCATACAGCTATGAATTCTGCCGCGGATCTGGGAAAGGCTCCTGTTTCTTCACTGGTGCTGCGTCTTGCCATACCGGCAATGATTGCCCAGTTTGTCAATGTATTATACAGCATTATCGACCGGATGTACATCGGTCACATTCCCGCAATCGGCCCGGACGCCCTGGCCGGCGTGGGCGTGTGCGGACCGATTGTCACCCTGCTTTCTTCTTTCGGAACTCTGGTGGGCATCGGCGGTTCTATCCTCTTTGGCATCCGGCTGGGAGAAAAAAACATTCCCAAAGCCAGACAGATTCTGTCCAACGCCTTCCTCATGCTTACCTGTTTCTCCCTGGTTCTGACAGCCGCTTTTCTTCTCCTGAAGGATCAGCTGCTGATGTGGTTTGGCGCCAGTTCCGTCACTTTTGCCTACGCCGATACCTATCTGACCATCTACACGGCAGGAACCTTCTTCGCCCTGATGGCCACCGGCCTGAATTATTTTATTAATTCCCAGGGGTTCCCCCTGGCCGGCATGGCCACCGTGCTCATCGGCGCGGTTTTTAATATCCTGCTGGATCCGCTGTTTATCTTTGTATTTCATATGGATGTGGCCGGCGCCGCCATTGCCACTGTCATCTCCCAGATGGCTTCCTGCGCCTTTGCCCTTTCCTTCCTGTTCAGCAAAAAAGTAAAAGTGCGCATTACGTTCGGAGGCTACAGCCGCCGGCTGATGGGCCGGATCCTGTATCTGGGCATGTCCCCCTTCCTGATTCTTGCCACCGACAGCGTCCTGCTGATAGTGATGAATACGGTTCTGCAGACTTACGGCGGCCCTTCCCAGGGAGATATGCTGATCACCTGCGCCACCATCGTCCAGAGCTATATGCAGCTGATTACTTCTCCCATGATCGGCATCAGCGGCGGCAGCCAGGCGATCATCAGCTACAATTACGGCGCCGGGGAAGCCAAAAGAGTCAAAAAGACGGTGAGCTGCACCCTGAAGCTGATGCTGACCTTCACCGTCCTGATGTTTATTATTTCCCGTTTCCTTCCCCGGGTTTTTGTGCTGCTGTTTACCTCCGTGCCGGAATACATGGATTTTTCCGTATGGGGCATCCAGACGTTTACCCTAATGATTATTCCACTCAGTTTCCAGTATGTTTTTGTGGATTCCCTCACCGCCCTGGAGCGGACCAAAACAGCTCTGACCCTCTCCGTCCTGCGAAAATCCATGTACATGGCCGGAACAATACTGCTGCCTCTGTTTTTCGGAGCTGCCTCCGCCTTCTACGGGGAGCCCCTGGCAGACGGTATCAGTTCCGTCATAACTTCCGCGGTATTTCTGCTGCTGATTGACCGGCATCTGGCTAAAAGGAGTGTCTCCGTTTCCACCCCAGCAGAAGGGCCGAATTGATAATCACCGCCACAGAACCGGCGTTGTGCACCAGAGCCCCCACCACCGGATTCAGGATTCCTGTGACAGCCAGAGTAATTGCCAGGAAATTCAGGCCCATGGAAAAAGCCAGGTTGCACCGGATGGTAAGCATCATCCGTCTGGACAGGGCAAACAGGTGGGGCAGCTCCTTCACCTCGTCGTCCACCAGGGCGATATCTGCCGCGTCAATGGCAATGTCGCTGCCCGTGCCTCCCATGGCGATTCCCACGTTTGCTTTCTTAAGAGCCGGCGCATCGTTGATGCCGTCCCCGATCATACATACGTCCTTCCCGTTTTTCTGGTACTCCCCGATATAATCCAGTTTGTCCTCCGGCAGGCATTCTCCGTGAATCTCCCGGATGTGCAGCGTCTCTGCGATGGCGCGGGCCGCGTTCTCATGATCCCCGGTGAGCAGAACCGGCGCAACGCCCAGTCGGTTCAGGGCGTCCACCATCCCGGCGCTCTCCTCCCGGATCGTATCGGACAGAACCATATAGCCGGCCAGTGTTTTATCAAACGCCGTATAAATCACCGTACATCCCTGCCCCAGCCATACTTCCGTATCCTTCTTCACTTCCTCGTCCGGTATGATCCCTTCTGCAGCCATCAGCTTCAGGTTTCCCGCCGCCACATGTCTGCCGTTTACATCGGCGGATACGCCGCCGCCCGGTATCATCTGAAAATGCTCCGCCGGAAAAAGGGGTATTTTTTCCCGCCGGGCGCTGGCCGCGACGGCTTTTCCCAGGGGATGTTCTGAAAACTGCTCCGCTGAGGCCGTCAGTCCGTACAGCTCCTCTTCCTTCAGGTTCTGCCGCAGGCTGCGCACTTTTATCACTTTGGGGGTTCCGCAGGTCAGGGTTCCGGTTTTATCAAAGGTTATGACCGACACCCGGGCCAGCCGCTCCAGGGCGTCCCCCTCCCGCACCAGAAAACCGTGTTTTGTGGCATTGCCGATAGCCGCCATAATGGCTGTGGGCGTTGCCAGCACCAGGGCGCAGGGGCAGAATACAACCAGGATCGTGACGGCCCGGATAATCTGCCCACTGATGGCCCAGGTCAAAACCGCGGCCGTCAGGGCGGTCACTACAATCCAGGTAGCCCACCGGTCCGCCAGCCCTACGATTTTGGCTTTTCCGGCGTCCGCGGACTGCACCAGCCGGATCATCCGCTGGATGGAGCTGTCCTCCCCCACTCTGGAAGCTTTCATCTCAAACGCGCCGAACTGGTTCACCGTACCGCTGGAAACCTCATCTCCCGCCTCTTTGTCCACCGGCAGGGATTCGCCGGTCATCACCGCCTGATTGATGGAAGTCCGGCCGGATAATATCACCCCGTCCACCGGCACGGTCTCCCCGGGAAGCACCCGCAGCACATCTCCTACCTGCACTTCCTCCGCGGGAATGATCCGCTCCTCTTCTCCCTCCGCAGCCACTCTGGCTGTCCGGGGCGTCAGATGCACCAGCTTCTCAATGCCCGCTCTGGCCCTGGATACCGTCAGCTCTTCCAGCAGAGAGCCCAGCTGCATAATAAAGGCCACTTCCCCCGCGGCAAAATCCTCTCCGATCAATACGGAGGCAATCAGCGCCATGGACACCAGTACATCCGCCTTAATATCAAAGGCCGTCACCAGTCCGATGACGGCTTCCCCGATAATCGGCAGTCCGCAGAGTATGATGGCTGCCCATGCCGCGTCAAAAGGCAGGGGCAGCAGGTCAAAAATACTGACCAGCAGGGCAAGACCGGAAATTGCCAGAAATACAATGTCCCTCTTTATCCCTCCCAGTTCAAGAAGCGCCTGTGCCTTTTCCATGATCCCTTTCATTTCCAACCTTCCTCCCTCGTCTCCCGTTGTTTCTTTTCGCTATATACCCGTAGGGGTATATGTATATTATAGGGTAGGGGGTATAGGTTGTCAAGCCGTTCTTCGCTGCCGCAAAACGAACGAACCAGCGCTTTTCAGCAGGGTAGGAAAGAAAATGCCACTGCCAGCACCAGGGAGGGCAGCAGGTTTGCCACTCTTATCTTCCTGCCCCAGACCAGGTTCAGTCCCACGCAGAAGATCAGAACAGAACCTGTCATCGACAGATTATCCAGGGCCGCTTCTGTCATGACGGGCCGGATAAAGCCCGCCAGCAGCGTGATCAGCCCCTGCACCGCTGCCACCGGTATGGCGGAAAAAATACATCCCTTTCCCTGGGAGCAGGTCAGAATCACGATAATCACAAAATCCAGCACTGCCTTTGTCGCCAGAATGGAGGGATCTCCCAGCAGGCCGTCCTGAATGGATCCCACCACAGCCATGGCGCCTACGCATACGGTAAGAGAAGCGTTCACAAAGCCTTCCACAAACTGTTTGTCCCGGCTGTTTCCGGTTCTGATTTTCAGCCATGTCCCGAACCGTTCAAAGAGCCCTTCCATGTTAATCAGCTCCCCGATCAGGGCTCCCAGGCAGATGCTTCCTGTCACAAGGAGGGACCTGCCGCTGGCAAGTCCCTCCTGTTCAATACTCAGCATTCCCTCCATGGCTCCGGCGATACCGATAAACAGTACGCACACGCCGCAGGATACTTTCACGGTTTCCTGGCACCGGTCTGTCAGGAAACGGCCAAAAAGAAGCCCCAGTATTCCGGCTGCCACAATGGCGCCGGCATTTATGATAGTTCCCAAGCCTGGCATCTTCTGTCACTCTCCATCATTTTTCGTCCTCATAGGGCACCGGTTCCGGATCCTTCTTATCCAGATCGTTGATATACTTCTTTGTCTCTGACACGATCAGCGGTGAGAGAAGCAGCACCGCAATCAGGTTGGGGATGGCCATCAGCGCGTTCAGAATATCCGCAATCAGCCAGATCAGGTTCAGAGATACCACCGGAGCGATCACCGCCACCGCAATGTAGAGAATCCGGTAGGGAATCATAATCTTTTTGCCGGCAAAATACTCAATGCAGCGTTCTCCGTAATAGGCCCATCCCAGCACAGTGGAGAAGGCAAAGGTAATGATGCCCAGCACCAGGATCACCGGTCCGATTACCGGAATCTGATCAAAAGCCAGGCTGGTGAGAATACCGCCGTCCGTTATATTTCCCATATCAATGGCAGGATTCTTCATGATGCTGGTCACCAGCACCAGTCCGGTCATGGCGCATACCACCACAGTATCCCAGAAGGTTCCCGTACTGGATACCAGAGCCTGCCGCACCGGATTTCTGGTCTGAGCCGCCGCTGCCGCGATGGGGGCGGAGCCCATACCGGACTCATTGGAAAACAGTCCTCTGGCAACTCCATAATGAAGGGCCTGCATAATGCCGCCTCCCACCAGGCCTCCTGCTGCCGCTCCCGGCTTGAAAGCCAGGGTCACAATGGTCTGAAGGGCCGGGATCAGATAATCATAGTTGATAATCAGGATAATCAGGCAGCCCAGCACATAAAAGATGGCCATAAAGGGAACCAGCTTTTCGCATACGCTGGAGATGGATTTCAAGCCTCCAAAGATAACCAGAGCCACCAGCACAGCCACCACAACGCCTACCATTGCAGGCGGGATCCCCAGATTTTCCTTACAGACGGAAGCGATGGCGTTGACCTGGGTGGCGCAGCCGATGCCGAAGGACGCCACGCCGCCGAACACCGCAAACAGAATGCCCAGCCATTTCATATGCAGTCCACGCTCCAGGGCGTACATAGCGCCTCCCAGCATCCGGCCGTCCCTGGTTTTCACCCGGTATTTTACGGAAATCAGGGCCTCGCTGTATTTTGTGGCAATGCCGAACACGCCCGTAAGCCAGCACCAGAGCACCGCCCCCGGTCCTCCCAGGGCGATGGCGGTTCCCACGCCGATAATATTTCCCGTACCGATAGTCGCTGCCAGCGCGGTGGTCAGGGCTCCAAACTGGGATACCTCCCCTTCCGCATCCGGATCTTTTGTCACGGAAAGCTTAATGCCCGTGAATACCTTCCGCTGAATGCCTCTGGTGCGGATGGTCATGAAAATATGGGTGCCCAGAAGCAGCAGAATCATGCCCCATCCCCAGACAAAATTGTCCACAGACTGGACGATGGAATTAATGGTTTCAAACATACTCTTCTCCTCCCTGCGTATTTCGCCGCGGCCTTTCTTATGAAACGGAAAAGGCGTATGGCCAAGAAAGCCATACACCTCCTGTATCACTTTACTTCTTTACCGCGACAACTTAATTCTAAGTTTATCGCAGAATCCCCGCCTTTGTCAACCAAGGTTTTCCCCGTTTGAGCGAATCACCTGCTGGTACCAGTAAAAGCTCTTTTTCCGGTAGCGGGCAAGGCTTCCGGTGCCGTCGTCTCTCCGGTCCACATAGATAAAGCCGTACCGTTTGCTCATCTCACCGGTGGACGCGCTGACCAGATCGATGCAGCCCCAGGGCGTATAGCCCAGCAGCTCCACTCCGTCTTCCTCCACCGCCGCCTTGAAAGCCTGAATATGGGCCCTCAGGTAGGCAATCCGGTAATCATCCTCTACCGTGTAGGAGCCCCGGCCATCCGGCTGCAGTTCATCTCTGGCTCCCAGTCCGTTCTCCACAATAAACAGAGGCTTCTGATACCTGTCATACAGCGTGTTCATGGTAATGCGCAGCCCCAGCGGGTCGATCTGCCACCCCCACTGGGAGGACTGCAGATAGGGATTCTTTGTCCCCTTAAAAGCGTTTCCAATGGTTTCTCCCACATGTTCCCGGGTGGTCATGCAGCGGGAAGAATAATAGCTGAAGCTGATAAAATCCACCGTATTTTCCCGAAGAAGCGTCTCATCTTCTTTGATCATATCCAGGACAATTCCCTTTTTTTCAAAGAATTTCCGGGCGTAAGCGGGATAGGCTCCCCGGGCCTGCACGTCGATGAACATCAGGTTCTCCCGGTTTTTTTCCATAGCGGCCCACACATCCTGGGGCATGCAGCAGTAGGGATAGTAGTCCCCGGCGGCCATCATGCAGCCCACCTTATTTTCCGGGTCGATCTCATGGGCGATCTTTACGGCCCAGGCGCTGGCCACCAGCTCATGGTGGGCGCTGAGGTATTTGGCCCGGGTCTGGTCCTCTCCTTCTTCAAACTGAAGTCCCGCCCCCATAAAGGGCAGGTGAAGAATCATATTGATTTCATTGAACGTAATCCAGTATTTTACCAGCCCTTTATACCGGGTAAACAGGGTGGTCACCAGCTTTTTGTACAGGTCAATCAGGCGTCGGTCTTTCCACCCTCCATAGGTTTTGATCAGATACATGGGACAGTCAAAATGGGTGATGGTCACCAGCGGCTCTATCCCGTATTTCCGGCACTCCCGGAATACTTCTTCATAGAAGGCCAGCCCCTCCTCATTGGGTTCCTCCTCATCTCCACGGGGAAAAATCCTGGACCAGCCGATACTCATGCGGAAGGTCTTAAATCCCATTTCTCCCAGCAGGGCAATATCCTCCCGGAAATGATGATAGAAATCAATCCCCACCAGAGCGGGGTAGTAATACCCCTCCCGAATCTCCTCCATCTTTTTTTCGCCCAGCATCACGCTGCGCCTTTCCGGTCCGTGGGGAATTACATCCACATTTGCCAGTCCCCGCCCGCCCTCGCGGTACGCTCCTTCGCACTGGTTGGCAGCGGTGGCGCCGCCCCAGAGAAAATCTTTACGCAATGGCATTTCTGTTCCTCTTTTCTGATTTTCAGATGATTTTTATGATGGTTTCTCCGGAAGCCACCTCTTTCTCTTCCATGGCTGTCACCTCGGCATAATCCATGGAGTTGGTCACAAGCACCGGCGTTATGGTATCATAACCGGCCTCCCGCAAAGCCTTCAGATCTACCTTCAGAATGGGCGTTCCCACTTCAACGGCATCTCCGTCTTTTACCAGGGCTTCGAAATGCCGGCCCTGCAGATTTACCGTATTCAGGCCCACATGAAGCAGTATCTCCGCTCCCGTATCCGCCGCGATTCCAATGGCGTGCTTTGTCTCAAATACCGTTATCACCCTTCCCTTTACAGGCGAAACATAATTTCCCTCTTCCGGAATAATGGCCGCCCCTTTTCCCAGAATTTCCTCCGCAAAAGTGGGGTCGTTCACTTTCGAAAGAGGCACCAGACGTCCCTTTACGGGAGCGCAGACGGTCATGCCGTTCCTGGAAGCTGCCTGGTCCTCCCATACCGGTAAGATCTGCTCAGAAGCGTCCGTCTCGGCAGCAGCCGGAACGCGCGCCTCTTCCTTCTCGTCTCTATAAAGCACAAAAGTAACTGCGAATGTAATCACAAACGCGATGGCCGCGCCGATACAGGCCAGCATCAGATCCCGCAGGGTATCTCCGCCGATATAGCCCGGCAGCGTCATCAGCCCCGGCGAACCGCCTCCGTAATTTTTCACCGTAAACAGTCCCATGAACAGCCCGCCCGCTGCGCCGCCGATGCAGGCGGAAATCAGGGGCGTCTTAAAGCGCATGTTGATGCCGTAAAGTGCCGGCTCCGTAATGCCGCAGACAGCGGTAATGCCGGCGGAGGAAGCCACCTGGCGGATCTCCGCCTTTCTGGTCCTGACAGCTACCGCGAAGGCCGCCGCGCCCTGGGCGATATTGGAGGCCAGGTTCGCGGGATATACGATGGTATCAAAGCCTGTGGTCATACGATTGTTGATGCCGATAGGAATAATGCCGTAGTGGGTTCCCGTCATAACCAGCAGCGGGAACACGCCTCCCAGGATCATGGGAACCAGCCAGCTTACGTAAGTATTCAGCCCGGTCACGCCGGCGGCGATCCAGTTCGCAATCACATATCCCACCGGTCCCAGAACAGCCAGGCCCGCGGCGCCGGCCACCAGAGCCGTAAGCAGCGGCTTGGTAAAAAACTTGATGGGTTTTGGCGAAATCCGGTCTGCCAGGGGCTCCACCAGAGACATGAACCACACGGACAGGATAATGGGGATAACGGATGAGGAGTAGCTGGCGTTATAAATCGGAATGAAAAACAGCCGGATCGCCTCCCCGCTCTCCTTGGAAGCCGTTACCATATTGATAAAATTGGGATGCAGCATCATACCGCCCAGCATCATGGCCAGATAGGGATTGCAGCCGAATTTCTTGGCCGCCGAATTAGCCAGCAGAACAGGCAGAAAATAGAACGCCGCGTCTGCCATAAAGTTGATGACCTGATAGGTACTGGCCGCCGTGTCCACCAATTTGAAAGCCACCATCAGGGACAGAACCGCCTTCAGCATACCAGCAGCCGTAATGGCAGGCAGAACCGGTGTGAAGATGCCGGTGATGGTATCTATCAGGCGGGCGCCGATGCCCTTCTTTTCTCCCTTCTGCCGGTCCCCGCCTCCGTCCTGCGTCAGGCTGCATTTCTCCGCAATGGGTCTGTACACATGGTTCACGTCATTTCCGATGACGATCTGGTACTGGCCGCCGCTGACTACTACGCCCAGAACGCCGGGCGTCTTTTTCAGCGCTTCGGTCTGCGCTTTTTCCTCGTCCTTCAGGTTAAAACGAAGCCTGGTGGCGCAGTGGGTCAGCCCGGTTACATTTTCCCTGCCGCCCACCAGCGCCAGAATTTTGTCGCCGAGTTCCTGATAGTTCATACGTTTTCCCTCCTGGAATATTTCATCGTCTGTCAGTAGGATGCCATACTCTTACCTGATATATTCATAAATCTTCCGTTCACAGAAAAGCAGCGCAAAAACTTTTCTCAGGTTTATCGGATATCCAGCGCCGCGTGATACCCCTGGTATACCGCATTGGTAATGGTTCCCACCTTGGCGCAGTCGCCGATCACGCACACATAGGGGGCGCAGTCCTGCAGCGCTTCCACCACATCTGTTCTGGCTCTCTGACCCAGGGCGCAGATCACGGTTTTGCCAGGTACTGTGACTTCCTGTCCTTCCTTATCCTGACAGACGATCCCGGCATCGGTAATCCGCACGCCCCGCAGGCCGGTACGGATCTTAAGGTTTTCCAGGCTTTCCATCTCCTGGAGCAGAAGAGGACGGTGACGCACGTTGGCATCCGGTGCAAGCTCGTCCCGCATCTCCACCACAGTGACCTTCTTTCCCTCTCTGGCGAGATGAATGGAGGCCTCGCAGCCGGCCAGCCCGCCGCCCAGCACCACTACTTCATCCTGTACTTTATCCTTTTCCAGATAATACTGGTTCACAATCACCACGTTATCCCCATGGATTCCCTCGATAGGCGGAACCAGGGGCTGAGAACCGGCAGCAATGATGAGAGCATCCGGATTTTCTTTTTCCACCGCTTCCTTTGTGGCCTCCGTGTTCAGGCGGATCTCCACGCCGGCCCTGCGGCACTGATCCGCAAAAGTCCGGGACAGCTGATACATCTCATATTTGAAAGGTATGGCCTGTTCACTCTTTAAAATGCCTCCCAGCTCTCCTTCTTTTTCCATCAGAATTACCTGATGGCCCCGCAGAGCCGCTGTCTCGGCCGCTTTCAATCCGCCGGGGCCGCCTCCCACCACCACAACCTTGCGGGGTACGGGAGCCTTTCCAATCTCATCGCCCTCCAGTTCCCGGCCGATCAGCGGATTAACGGTGCAGCGTCTGGTAGAAGTAGCCGCCCGCTCCGCCATACAGGTAAAGCAGCGCAGGCATCTGACAATCTCATCATCCTTATTGGCCATTACTTTCCGGGGCAGGAAGGGATCTGCCAGCAGGGCTCTGGCCATATAAATTACATCCGCTTTTCCTTCCGCGATAATCTGCTCCATCTGAGCCGGATCATTCAAACCGCCCAGCGTGGCTACCGGAACCTTCACATGCTTTTTAATTTCCGCTGCCAGGTATACATTGCAGCCGTGTTCTTTGAACATGGAGGGATGTGTGTTTCCAAATCCTCTCTGATAGGTTCCTGCGGAAACATGCAGCAGATCGATATAGGGCTCCAGCATTTCGGCAATCCGGCAGCCTTCCTCCAGGTCGTAGCCGCCCTCAAAAAGCTCGGAGCCGCTCATGCGAAACTCTATGGGGAAACCGGGGCCTACTGCGGCCCGCACAGACTTCAGCACCTCAATGGCCAGTCTGCACCGGTTTTCCAGAGAGCCGCCGTATTCGTCTGTTCTCTTGTTAAAATAGGGAGAAAGGAACTGATTCAGCAGCCAGCCGTGTCCGCCGTGAATCATCAGCATCTCAAATCCGGCTCTCTTGGCCAGCCCGGCCACTGTTCCATATGCCTCCACAATTTCCTGTATCAGTTCTTTTGTCAGGGCCTTTACCGGCACTCCGTCCGGGCGGACCGTATCACTGGGGCCCCACTGATTCATCTCATGCTTTCTGGTCTTGTCCGTCATATAGGTTCCGGCATACATACCGGAATGGGACAGCTCCAGACTGGGGATCGCGCCGTGCCTGCGAATGGCATCCGCTGTGTAGGTAGCCGCTGCCAGAGAATTCAAAATTTTGGTATCCAGATGATAGGCATGGGAGCCGTCTGTTTTAGGATGTACCATACATTCACTGACCGTAACCGCTCCGGCTCCTCCCTTGCCTCTCAGTTCATAGAAGGCCGTTGATTTCGGTCCGATGCAGCCGTCATTGGTAATATCGGTGCCTCCCATGGGTGCGGAAAACATACGGTTGCGAAACCGTACTCTTCCGATGGTAATAGGACTGCAAAGATGTGGATATTTCCGTTCCATCCGATCACTTCCTTTCTTAAAATGTCTGATTATATTGTATTTGAGTCTTATTTTACTGTCAATATGCAACCCGTTTCACTGTGTACGCCTCCATTATTCATAGAAGCCCCTGTCACTTTTTTTCAGGCCTTTAAACTGCTCCATATCATGGCCGAACAGTACCTCTGCCTGCCGCCTTTGGGCATATTCTCTGATATATTCTATGGCAGAAAAATACCCCTCTTTATCGTAAACCGCCCCGGAAAGTTTTGCCGGCGGCCCGTAATACTCCCGGCTGTAAACCGCGTCTGAAGCCAGCAGAAATCTTTCATTCTCAAGTTCCACATACATGCCCAGCATACCATAGGAATGGCCGGGACCGAAGTTCAAAATGGAAACTCCGGGACACAGCTGGATTTCACGGACATCGGACGGAACCTGCTCCCATTTGACCCCGGTTTTCTCCCAGTTTTCCACATCACAGGGAACACAGAATACTTCCAGCGTGCCGGTAGCCGCGTCATGAAGCACCCGGTCCAGCTCCTGCTGCTGCACGTAAACCTTTGCCTTCGGGAACAGATAAATACCCCCTGCATGATCCAGATGCAGATGGGAAGCTACCACAATGGAAATATCTTCCGGCTTCACCCCGATCTGCTCCAGCCGTTCCAGCAGTTTTCCCCCTTCTCCCGGCACATAGGGATTGGTACACATCTGCGCAGGCCAGGCCCCCTCCATAGCCTGGGGATGGCAGCCGGTATCAAACAGAATTTTTCCTGCCGGCGTATCCAGCAGAAAAGCGTGAATCGGAATAGCCGGCTCCTCTCCTCCGTCATGGTCCGCACTGATCACCGGGTTCTCCCCCCGCATAATAATCTTCCCCAAATCCAATACATACAGTTTCATCTTATACCTCCTCTACTTTATAATACTTTTCCAACGTGCGCAGATACTCTTTACCTTTAATGGCAAAGCGTTTGATCTCATACTTCATAAAAGCATACCATAAACCCTGTTTTTAATCAAATTTATAACATCAATCTTATAAACTATATCTGATCTCTATCCTGAACACCTCCCTTAGCAGATATCCTCTTGGCAGGGTTCTCATCAATGGTATGCTGTTTTTTGATCCGATTTTGGAATACTATTGTCACTATTCTTATTTATATTCCGATTTTGGAACAAAAATTGACTTATTGCATATTTTGTGCTAATATAGGAATACTATTTGATGGAGGTGAGCATATTGATTGAAAGAAAAGAATATCTGGATCGTTTGATTCAATGGAAGGATGAACAGATCATCAAAGTTGTCACCGGTATCCGTCGCTGTGGAAAGTCCACCTTGCTTTTGCAGTATCAGGCATGGCTGAGAGCAAACGGTATTTCTGATGAGCAGATTGTCTCCATCAATTTTGAGGAGCTGGAATATGAAGAGCTGCAGGACTATCGAAAGCTCTATGCCTACCTCAAGGATCGTCTTTGTGCCGGAAGAAGGACTTACATCTTCCTGGATGAAATTCAGAAAGTTTCCTCCTTTGAGAAGGTCATAGACAGCCTGTATGTCAAGCCGGATGTGGACATCTGCATTACTGGTTCCAATGCCTATATGCTTTCCGGAGACCTTGCTACGCTATTGACCGGCCGCTATGTTGAAATTAAGATGCTTCCTCTTTCCTTTAAGGAATTTCTGGAGATTAGCGGCATGGATCAGGATCGGGGTCTTGCAGAATATATACGTATCGGAGGTCTTCCGTATATCGCTGTCATGAACCGTACTCAGGAAAAGATTGAAACCTACTTAGAGGGTATCTACAACACA
>DVOS01000062.1 GCA_018713435.1 Candidatus Merdiplasma excrementigallinarum | reverse complement strand
CTCAACTTTCTTGGAAGTTCCCTCTCTTTGCAAAATTCTGCAGTATCATTGGAATCAGCATCCACCAGGCAGGAAAAAACATATCTGGTAAGAAATGCAAATTTATCAATTACGTTCTCCAATTTGTTTTCACAATCCTGAAACAAATACTTCATCCACGCTAAACCGTCCAGTTTAGGAAGCAAAAGTTCATTCTTATATTCACTGAAATCTTCAAACTTTCTTTTCATCCTTCCGCACAAAGTTGCTTTATCCATATCGTCGTTTGGAAATCCTCCATCTGGAATCCCGGAATGATGTCCGGCAATGCAGTATTCCATCATCAATGCCATAGGCTGCGGGATAGCATAATTTTCTTTTACAGCAAGCGCACCGCAGGTAGAATGTTCTACTTTAATGTTAGCTCCGTCAATCCGTTTAGAAAATGATATTTGAAATTTTCCAACATCATGAAGCAAGCCGATAGCATATAAAAATTCTTTTAATTCGAATACTGCGTACTCTCTGCATAATTTTGCCGTATTTTCATCATGCTCTTTCACAGTTTGAACAGCACCCGTCGTTTCATTTTTATGTGCGATATGCTTTTTAATTTCTTCCATTTTTCTTCCCCTTCACCATGTCAATAATTGCAATATCTATATAACCAAAATACTATATTTGCATGCGCAAGTCAATATTTTTTCTTTATTATTTTATTTTGAAATCATTTATGTAATAAAAAAATGATCATTCGCGTTTTACAAAAAACATACAAACGATCATTTTCAATATAAAATAATAATTTCTACTCACGTGTCTTTTCAACACGACATAAATACAGCATTATCAAATTCATTGTAATAAACTATTCTAAATTAATCAACCATCTTTTTCTCTCCAAAAATCCTATCATTTGAGAAACAGCTGCCACATCATCTACAGATCAACAAGAGCGGCAATGAATAAAATCCCCCTCGCCCGGCATGCCGCCGGAAAAGGGGGATTATGATTAAATCAATTTGCAAAATTCTTAGTACAGCTTCGCTCCCGCCGGGATGCTCTCATCCAGCATCAGCAGATGCAGGCCTTCATGGCCGTCATATTCATACACGGCGGAAATCAGCATACCGCAGGAGTCGATGCCCATCATCTTTCTGGGAGGCAGGTTTGTGATGGCTACGCAGGTCTTGCCCACCAGCTCCTCCGGCTCGTAATACTCATGGATACCGCTTAAAATCGTGCGGTCTGTTCCGGAGCCGTCATCCAGGGTAAACTGCAGCAGCTTCTTGGATTTCGGCACTGCCGCGCATTCCTTTACTTTTACAACCCGAAAATCCGACTTGCTGAAAGTATCGAAATCCACAAACTCTTCAAACAGCGGCTCAATCTTCACCTTGGAGAGATCCAGCTTCACAGCCGGCGCCTCCGCTGGTACCTCCGCCGTTTTCTGCTCCGCTGCCGCCGCAGCAGCCTGGGCTTCATTGTTGGCGGCGTTTTTTGCCGCCCCCTGAGACTTCATGGTGGGGAAGAGCAGCACGTCCCGAATCGCGGCAGAATCAGTCAGCAGCATACACATTCTGTCAATGCCGAACCCGATGCCGCCTGTGGGAGGCATACCGATCTCCAGGGCGTTCAGGAAGTCCTCATCCGTATGCTCCGCTTCCTCATCGCCGGCTGCCGCATTGGCGTCCTGCTGGGCAAACCGCTGCCTCTGGTCAATGGGATCGTTCAGCTCGGAATAGGCGTTGGCCATCTCCCAGCCGTTCATAAAGAACTCAAACCGCTCCACATAGTCGGGATTGTCCGGTTTCTTCTTGGTAAGAGGCGAAATCTCCACCGGATGGTCCATCACAAAGGTGGGCTGAATCAGATGCTCTTCCGCATACTCCTCAAAGAACAGATTCAGAATATCGCCCTTGCCGTGGCGCTCCTCATACTCAATATGGTGCTCCTTCGCCAGCTCTCTGGCCTGCTTCACCGTCTCCACCTTATTCCAGTCCACACCGGCATACTCTTTCACCGCGTCCACCATGGTGATCCGGCGGAAGGGCTTGCCCAGATCCATCTCCACCCCGTTATACACAATGGTGGTGGTCCCCAGCACTTCTTTCGCCACATACCGGTACAGATTCTCTGTCAGGTCCATCATTCCGTTATAATCGGTATAAGCCTGGTATAACTCCATCAGCGTAAATTCCGGATTGTGTCTCGTATCCAGTCCCTCGTTGCGGAACACCCGGCCGATCTCGTAAACCCGCTCCAGGCCGCCTACAATCAGCCGCTTCAGATAAAGTTCCAGAGAAATCCGCAGTTTAAAGTCCTCGTCCAGGGCATTAAAGTGGGTCTCAAAGGGCCTGGCCGCGGCGCCTCCGGCATTGGCCACCAGCATGGGGGTTTCCACCTCCATAAAGCCCTGGCCGTCCAGATAGCGTCGGATAGCGCTTAAAATTCTGGAACGCTTGATGAAGGTATCCTTCACCTCCGGATTCATAATCAGATCCACGTACCGCTGCCGGTAGCGCAGGTCTGTGTTGGTCAGTCCGTGGAATTTTTCCGGAAGAATCTGCAGGCTCTTGGAAAGCAGCGTGATTTTGGAGGCATGGATGGAAATCTCACCCGTCTTTGTCCGAAATACCTGTCCTTCCACACCGATAATATCGCCGATATCCAGCTTTTTGAAGTTTTTGTAGGCGTCCTCGCCCACGCTGTCTCTGGCTACATAGGACTGAATGTTTCCCTTCAGATCCTGAATATTGCAGAAGGAAGCCTTTCCCATCACCCGCTTGGACATCATTCTTCCTGCCATGGAAACGGTTTTTCCTTCCAGCTCTTCAAACTGATCCTTTATATCCTGACTGTGATGCGTCACATCATATTTTGTAATCAGAAAAGGATCCTGCCCGTTTCCCTGCAGTTCGGCCAGCTTTTCCCTGCGGATCTGCAGCAGCTGATTTGTGTCCTGTGCCTGTGCGTTCTTCTGTTCTCCCACTTTATTCACTCCTTCTTAAAATCCCTGTTCCAAAGCTGCCAGTGTCTTCCGCTTTTGCCAATCAGGCGGAACGCTGAATGTTCAGTATCTTATACTGAAATTCTCCTGCCTGGGTTTCCACATTTACCACATCTCCCACGCTTCTGCCCATGAGCGCTCTGCCCACGGGAGACTCATTGGAAATCTTTCCCTTCAGGCTGTTTGCCTCTGAGGAACCCACAATGCGGAATTCCATCTCTTCGTCATATTCCATATCCAGCACGGAGACGGTGCACCCTACGTTGATCTTATCCACGTCAACCTCGTCCTCGACCACAACCTCCGCGTTTTTCAGGATCTTTTCAATCTCTTCAATTCTGGCTTCAATATCTCTCTGCTCATCCTTGGCCGCGTCATACTCCGCGTTCTCAGAAAGATCGCCCTGCTCTCTGGCCTCCTTGATTTTTCCGGCCACTTCTTTACGCTTTACAACCTTCAGATCATGAAGCTCATCTTCCAGTGTCTTCAGTCCTTCATAGGTCAGTAAGTTCTTCTTTACCTCCATGTTTCCTACACCTTTCCTTCCAGCTTTTTCACCAGATTATTTCCCGCAGTCCTGCCGCCTTCTTCTCATTTCTGTCTCTCCCCGCCAAACCGGCGGCATTGCCTGCCTGTCACTTGCTCTTATAACAGCCAAGGTATTATAGCTTAAAGCACTACCTTTGTCAAGAGTTCCCGCAGTTCCTCCATGGTGCTGATTTCATTGGTTTTGGCCCGCAGCTTCGCCGAGTGGGGAAAGCCTGCCGTGTACCATGCGATGTGCTTGCGCATCTCCCGCATACCCGTATATTCTCCTTTGTACGCAAGAAGCATCTGGGCATGGCGCAAAATCATCTCCGTCACCTGTTTCCTGTCCGGTTTTCCCGGATCCTCCCCGGTTTCCATGAAGGTAAGGATCCGCCGGAAAATCCAAGGGTTTCCTCTGGCCGCCCGGCCGATCATCACGCCGTCGCACCCGGTCTCCTCCAGCATTTGCCTGGCGCTTTCAGGGGAATTTACATCCCCGTTTCCGATCACCGGAATGGAAACAGCCTCCTTTACCCGACGGATTATATCCCAGTCCGCCCGGCCCGCGTAATACTGGTCTCTGGTTCTGGCGTGGACCGCCACCGCCGCCGCCCCGGAGGCTTCCGCAATCCTGGCGATTTCCACCGCGTTCACATGCTCCGCATCGAAACCCTTTCTTATCTTTATTGTTACAGGTTTTTTGGTGGCTCTGACCGTCCTGCTGACAATCTGCTCCACCAGCCCGGGATTTTTCATCAGGGCGGATCCCTCTCCGTTTCCCGCCACCTTGGGAACAGGGCAGCCCATATTGATATCCAGTATATCAAAGGGTCTGTCCTCAATATATGCCGCCATCTCGCTGATTATGCAGGGATCCGAGCCAAACAGCTGCAGCGACACCGGTCTCTCCCCGGGTTCTGTCCTCATCAGGGCCTCTGTATTTTTATTATGGAAGGAAATGGCTTTGGCGCTGACCATTTCCGTACATACCAGGCCCGCTCCCTGCTCTTTGCACAGCAAACGAAATGGCAGGTCTGTCACTCCTGCCATCGGTGCCAGTATTAAATTATTCGGAATCGTTACATTTCCAATCTGCATTTACTCCATCTTCTCCTCCAGGGGCTGCCCCAAAATCACGACCTGATAAAACAGTTCCAGGGAGCGCAGCAGGTCTCTGCGGCTCTTCTGTATCTCTTTAATCATCAGGGCCGCGCCGATCTCATCGTACTGATAATCCCAGTCCCTGGCCTCCGTCAGAAACTGCAGGTTTCCCTCCTGATTATATTCCATGGCAAAAATACCGCCGATTTCATCCGTAAACAGAATGCAGATAATCCTCAGTTCTTTCTGCACACTGTCCGGAAGCCGGGAAAACAGGGGATTAAAATAATATTTCTCTTCATAGGCGCTGGCCGCGCACAGCACCACATTTCCGTTTTCATCTTTTCCCGCTTCCATTCTGCTCTTCTCAGACATAGCCGTAAACTCCTCTCACCGATACTTCCCCGGCAAATACTTTTTCCACGGAGCCCTCCTCTTTCTCCACCAGCAGGCAGCCTTCCCGGTCAATTCCCAGGGCCGTTCCCCGCCAGTTTCCCTCCGGTTCCTGCACCTGTACCGTTCTGCCTCTGTTAATCAGCAGGCTGTTGTACTCCTCCATCAGCAAAGAAAGATCCTCCGTCTGCAGAAATTTCTCATAATATTCTTCAAACCGGGCCAGGCAGCAGGCAGCCAGTTCCGATCGGGAAGCCGCCTGTCCTGTCTCCAGAAGCACCGATGTGGCTTTATCCCGCAGATCCCGGGGAAATTCCGTCACATTTACATTGATGCCGGTCCCGATCACCACATAGTTGACCCGGTTTAGTTCTGTGCTCATCTCTGTCAGGATCCCGCTCAGTTTCCGGCCTTCCACCACCACATCGTTGGGCCACTTGATAAGCGCGGGAACCGAATACAGCTCCCGGCAGGCTTTTGTCACCGCCAGTCCCATCACCAGGGTTACCATGGGAATGCGAAGCGGAGACAGCCGGGGCCGCAGCACCAGGCTCATGGCAACGGCTGTGCCCGCAGGCGTGGTCCAGGTTCTCCCCAGCCGTCCCTTCCCCTGATTCTGAAAGTCGGCGATCACCAGCGTTCCCTGGCCCGCCCCTTCCTCGCTGATTTTTTTCGCGTACTGATTGGTGGAAGCCACTTCCGCCAGGTATATCACCGGATGGCCGGCCCAGACGGTGTCCAGCCGGCTCTCCACCGCTTCCGCCGTGATAAGATCCGGTTCCCCCGCAATCCGGTAGCCCCGGTTCGGCACAGCCTCAATCCGGTAGCCGTCGCTCTGCAGCTCCTTGATTTTCTTCCAGACAGCCGTTCTGGACACCTGAAACTGTTCGCTCAGTTCCTGACCGGATACATAATCTCCTTTTTTTCTGAGAGCGCTCAGTATCTCACTTTTCATCATCTCGTCTCATCTCCCGCCGTCCTGTCCCCTCAGAACAGCACCTGCCACAGATACAGGGAAAAACACAGAAAGGCAAGAGCCGCCAGGGCCGTCAGCCCGCTGAAAAGGTTCCTGCCCCGCAGGAAAGCGCAGACCGCCATATTCAGATTCATCAGAAAGCCCAGCAGAAGGGCAAGAATCAGCATCAGGCCGTATCCGGAAATATCCATCAGGAAAATCGCCGCCAGCAGCAAAATCAGCAGCGCCAGCACCACATTCAGATCTTCCATGACAGACAGATATTTTTCTGTCTCCTGCTTCTTCTCTCTCGACAGTTCCCGCTTCATAAGCCTATCATCCCTTTTTACAGCGTAGCGTCCATCACAGCCTTAATCGTGTGCATCCGGTTCTCCGCCTCGTCAAATACCACAGACTGAGAGGATTCAAAAACCTCATCCGTCACTTCCATGGCGTCCAGCCCGAATTTTTCATGGATTTCTCTTCCGATTTTGGTCTCCAGATCATGGAATGCCGGCAGGCAGTGCATAAAGATGGCCTCCGGCCCGGCATTTTCCATGACTTTCCGGTTCACCTGATAGGGAGTGAGGACCTCAATGCGCTCCGCCCACACTTCATCCGGCTCTCCCATGGACACCCACACATCCGTGTAAATGATATCGGCGCCTCTGGTTCCTTCCTCCACATTCTCGGTCAGGGTAATGCTTCCGCCGCTTGCCGCCGCGTACTCCCGGCACTCCCGCACCAGATCTTCAGCGGGGAAATACTGTTTTGCCGTGCACGCCGTAAAATGAAGTCCCAGCTTGGCGCAGGCAATCATCAGGGAATTTCCCATATTGTAGCGGGCGTCCCCCATATAAGTCAGCTTCTTTCCGGCCAGGGTTCCGAAATGTTCCCGGATGGTCAGCATATCCGCCAGCATCTGGGTGGGATGGTATTCGTTGGTCAGGCCGTTCCACACCGGAACGCCTGCGTACCGGGCCAGTTCCTCCACAATACCCTGTTCAAATCCCCGGTACTCAATCCCGTCATACATTCTGCCCAGCACCCGGGCCGTATCCCGGATGCTCTCCTTCTTTCCGATCTGGGAGCCGGAGGGATCCAGATACGTCACGTGCATGCCCATATCGTAGGCCGCCACTTCAAAAGAGCATCTGGTTCGGGTACTGGTTTTTTCAAAAATCAGGGCAATATTTTTTCCTTCATGGCGGCGGTTGATTTTCCCGCTCTTTTTCTCCGCCTTCAGTTCGGCGGCAAGATCCAGCAGGTATGTGATCTCCTCAGGAGTAAAATCTTTCAGGGTCAAAAAGTTTCTTCCTTTTAAATTCATGTCTTTCTCCTCCATCTGTCCGTTTATCCGTCTTTTCTCCCGGCAGGATCCTACTCTGCGGCCACCTCCTGCACGGCCTTTACCAGCCCCGCCACATTCTGCAGCTCGGAAGGGATGATAATCTTGGTGGCCTGTCCGTCCGCCACCTTTGAGAGAGCCTCAAAGCTCTTCAGGGTCAGCACGGCCTGATCGGCTCCCGCCTCCTTGATCAGACGGATGCCCTGGGCGTTGGCTTCCTGTACTTTGAGGATCGCTTCCGCATGGCCCTCCGCCTCTTTAATCATCTTTTCTTTCTCGGCCTCCGCCCGGAGAATCGCGGCGGTTTTTTCCGCCTCCGCATCCAGAATAGCCGCTTCTTTCTTTCCTTCCGCCCGCAGAATGGCCGACTTCTTTTCGCCCTCCGCGATCAGAATGGCTTCCCGGCGCTCCCGCTCCGCCTTCATCTGTTTTTCCATGGCGTCCACAATCTGGGCCGGCGGCAGAATATTTTTCAGTTCCACCCGGTTCACCTTGATCCCCCAGGGATCTGTGGCCTGATCCAGGCTGGCCCGCATCTTTGTGTTAATCACTTCTCTGGAGGTAAGGGTCTGGTCCAGTTCCATATCACCGATAATGTTCCGCAGCGTGGTGGCCGTCAGGTTTTCTATGGCCATCAGCGGATTCTCCACCCCGTAGGCAAACAGCTTGGGATCTGTGATCTGGAAAAATACCACCGTGTCGATCCGCATGGTCACGTTGTCCTTGGTAATCACAGGCTGAGGCTCAAAATCCACCACCTGTTCCTTCAGCAGCACCCGCTTGGCCACCCGGTCTATAATCGGCACCTTGAAATGAACGCCTACTCCCCAGGTTCCCTGGTAGCCTCCCAGACGTTCCACCACAAGGGCCTGGGCCTGGGGCACTATCTTAATACAGGAAATCAGAATGCAGATCACAATAATGGCCAGGACGATCAGCAGCACCGGGCCCAGCAGATTTGAAAAACCATTTCCGTACATATCGTTTCCTCCCTGTTCGTTTTATTTTGTTCCTCCTGCCGGGCTTTACTTGCCCGCAGGCTCCACGATCAGCTTCACGCCGCTGATTTTCAGAATTTTCACCTTCGTCCCTTCCGGAATTTTTTCACCTTCCCGGGCCGCTCTGGCGGTCCAGACCTGGCCTGCCACGGAAGCCTGCCCTTTTCCGGCCAGATTGTCGATGGTCTCCGTCACCAGGGCAGTCCTGCCTACCAGGCTGTCCGTATTGGTCTTTGTCCGGTTTCTGTTTACATACTTCACCGCGAAGGGTCTGGTAAACAGCAGCAAAATCAGAGATACCATGGCAAACAGACCGATCTGCGCTGCCAGAAGATCACTGAAAAAAGATAAAACAAACGCGGCCAGCGCCCCGCCCGCAAACCAGATGGTGGTCAGGCCCAGCGTCGCCAGTTCGATCACCAGCAGAACAACCAGCAGAGCCAGCCAGAAAACCGACTGCATATCCATCCCGTTTCCTCCTTATAATCTGATCCGTATCGGAAAAAGGGCTGCGCCTTTTTACGCCGGACCGTTATGGGTTCATCTTACTATAAAATCCCCCAAAAAACAATACAGAATACATTTGCTCATTGCAAAGCGCTCCCACCCCAGTGTATGATAGACATAAGACAGATTTTGGAAAACGCGCACGGAAGGAGTTTCCTATGACACAGCATACGGCATCCCGAAAATCCTCTTTATCTCTGAATCTTCGCTATATGGCCATGCAGATTCCCTACTGGATGGGATTTTCCATACTCAGCAGCTTTGCCTCCGTCTTTCTTTTATCCCGGCATCTCTCAGACGGACAGATCGGCGTGGTGCTGGCAGCCGGCAACCTGCTGGCCGTGCTTCTCCAGCCCCTGGCAGCCTCCCTGGCTGACAGGAGCGTGCGGTTTACCCTCTCCCAGTTTACAGCCATTCTGGCTCTTGTCATGGTGCTGACGGCGGTCCTGCTGGCATTTCTTCCCGCCGCAGCTTCCGGAGCGATCCTTTACGCTTTTTTATATACGGTTCTGATGGTGCTGCAGCCTCTGACCATTTCTCTGGGGACCTTCTACATACTCCGGGGCCAGCCTCTGAATTTCGGTCTTGCCAGAGGCATGGGGTCCCTGGCCTTTGCCGCCGCTTCCGCTCTGGGCGGATGGCTCATAGACCGGACCGGGGCGGATGCGGTTCCTTTTATGGTAATCGCCTGCTTTTCCCTGTTCTTTTTCTCCCTGTTCGGACTGCCCACCGGAAGGAAAGCCGTGACGGCCGGCCCGGAGGACGGTGCCTGCGTTTCTTCCGAAAAGCCCTGCAGCCTGCCGGAGTTCTTCCGCTCCTACAAACGGTTTATCCTGCTGCTGGCCGGCGTTTCCCTGCTCTTTACCTACCACAATATACTCAACACCTATCTGTATCAGATCATGGAGCCCCTGGGGGGAACGGCCGGAGACGTAGGCGTCTGCCTGTCCATTGCGGCGGTATGCGAGCTTCCCACCATGTTTCTGTTTGCCTGGCTGTATAAACGGTTCCGCTGCTCTTCCCTGATGCGGACAGCCGCCCTGTTCTTCACCCTAAAGAGCCTGGTGATCCTGCTGGCGAACCATATCTGGCTCATCAACCTGGCCCAGTGCCTGCAGATTTTTGCCTTTGCGCTTCACACTGCGGCGTCCGTGTATTACACCAACCAGGTGATCCCTCCCAAGGATCAGGTGAAAGGGCAGGCTCTGATGACAACGGCCAACACGGTGGGCGGCGTGCTGGGCACTTTCCTGGGCGGTCAGCTCCTTCTTGTCTGGGGCGTATCAAACATGCTGCTGACCGGCACGCTTCTTTCTGCCCTGGGTACGGTTATTGTCTTTCTCTCCGCTGAAAACCGGCAGACAGTAAAAAAATAAAGGAAAGGCCGCAAAAATGAGAGCGGTTTTGTATTCCCGCTTTGCAGCCTTCCCTTTTGAATCAGCTGTATCTTACTCTTCCTGCCAGCCCTTGCACACGTCAATCCAGCCCAGGCTGCCGGAATATTTTTCCAGCTCCTCCGGGCTCATGCCGATGGCGCTGTTGGCGCTTCCCGCCGCCGGATACACCTTGTCAAACCGGCGCATGGACACATCCAGGTACACCTCCGTCCCCGGCTTTACCCCGAAGGGGCACACGCCTCCGATCTGATGCCCCACCAGCTCGGTTACCTCCTCCGGCTTCAGCATGGTAGCCTTCGTGTGAAACTGGGCTTTATATTTGCTGTTATCAATCTTGGCGTCGCCTGCCGCCGCAATCAGCACGGCCTTGTCCCCCACTTTAAAGGACAGGGTCTTTGTAATTCTGGCGGGCTCACAGCCCACTGCCTTTGCCGCCAGCTCCACCGTGGCGCTGGACACGTCAAACTCCTGTATCCGATCCTCCATCTGGTACTGTCTGAAATATTCTCTTACCCGTTCGATTGACATTTCTACCGCTCCGTTCTTTTTGTATTTCTATGAATAAACTTTCTTTAGTATACAGCTTCTCTTTATTCTTTGTCAATCCGCTCCTTTTACGAAATCGAAGAAACACGGCCCTTTCTTCTTTTTCCAAAAAAAGGAGCCCCCCGAAACCGGGGAGCCCCTCTGAAAGTTTATTCAGTTTTTATTTTGCTGAAATCTTATTTGAAGTCAGCTACGTTGGAAGCGTCAACGGTGGAAACGCCGGTGTCAACAGACTCGCCACCCAGGTCTTCGCCCATCTCCAGCTGTACAACAGCGTCAACAGCCATCTCACCCATAACGTCGGGGTTCTGAGCCATGAAGGCCAGCAGCTCGCCGCCCTCTACATGAGCGATGTTGGAGTCGGACTTATCCCAGCCTACGCACAGAACTTCGGTTCCGTTAGCGGCTGCGTCTGCAACTGCTGCGGCTGCACCGTTGGTAGCGCCGTCGTTGGTGCCGTACAGAGCTACAACACCGTTGGCGATCAGGGTGTTAGCCAGCTCCTGAGCCTTTGCGTTGTCGCCGTCGGAGTACTGACGCTCGCCCAGTTCAAAGCTGCTTCCCTCGAATACGGAAGCGAAACCGTCATAACGCTGCTGGCAGGACTCAACGCCGGCCTGTGCGTCAACGATACCGATGGTTCCCTCGGTGATACCAGCCTCATCCAGGCAGGCCTTCAGGTACTCACCAGCCTGCACGCCGCCGGCATAGTTGTCGGTTGCGAAGGTAGCGGAAGCTTCCAGGCTTGCGGGAGCGTCTACGTAGATAATCTTGATGCCGGCATCCAGAGCTTCCTGAAGAGCTGCGTTGCAGGAAGTAGCGTCGTTGCAGGCGATGATGATGTAGTTTACGCCGTCAGCTACTGCGGACTCGATCTTCTGAATCTGCTGTGCGTTGTCCTTGGTCTCGGGAGCCATCCAGGTCATCTCGATGGTGTTGCCTGCCTCATTGTAAGCGGCAACTCTGGCCTCTGCTGCCTCCTGCAGACGAACCCAGTGTACATCCATCTGGTCCATGGTGATCAGGGCAACCTTGGTCTCTACGCCCTCGGCCTCAACCAGAGCGTCTCCGTCCTCTGCAGGAGCCTCTTCCTCTGCAGCAGCCTCAGTTGCAGCTTCCGTTGCTGCCTCTGTCTCTGCTTCCTCAGCAAAAGCCATTGCGGACATGCTGAGCACCATCGTTGCGGACATGAGCATTGCTAATACTTTTCTCTTCATTTTGTTTCCTCCCTAAAATGAATTTTTTTATTGTCAAAGGCCTTTGGCCCTTGAAACCATTATTTATTTGTTCTTTTTGATCTTCACACCGTTGCGGCGCATGATATCAAACAGTACGCAGGCAACCACGATAATACCGATGATAATGTTACGCATGGCAACGGGTACGTTTGCCAGGGTCAGGCCGCTCTGCAGGATCGCCCATACAGAAGCGCCGGCGATAACGCCTACCAGCAGGCCGCTTCCGCCCAGAGTGGAGATACCGCCGATAACGGCTGCGGCTACGCCGTACATCTCATAGCTCATACCGGCCTGCATGGAACCCATGCCGGCTGCCGCCATGGTTACCAGTCCGGCAACGCAGGAGCAGAAAGCGGAGATCAAATACGCAACGGTCGTCGTTTTGAATACATCCACGCCGGAAAGCCTTGCCGCGTCCACATTGGAGCCGATGGCATAAATGTGGCGTCCGGTTCTGGTATAGTTCATGATGTAGTTAAAGATAAACCAGATAATCAGGGTGATAATAACACCATAGTAGATTACGCCGATTCTTCCATAGTAGAACAGGTCACGCAGGCCCTGTGCCAGGGGAGCGGTTCCGATATCGCCCGTGTTGTAGTTGCCGTTTACGATCTGGGCAATACCGCGGCAGATGGTCATGGTGCCCAGGGTGCCGATGAAGGGCGGCAGTTTGAATTTACCAACCAGCACGCCGTTTACGATACCCACTGCCAGACAGGCGATGATATCAATAATCACTGCCAGAATGGGGTTCACCCCATTGCAGATCAGCGTCGCGGAGATCATGGCGGACATACCCAGCACAGATCCGATGGACAGGTCAATGTTTCCGGTGATACATACAATACCCTGGCCGATACCTACCAGCAGGTACGGGCAGATGGAACGGGACAGCGGCATCAGATTGGCTCTGCCGATAAAGTTGGGGTTCATGATGGTGAAGATAATCATCAGCACAACCACGCCCACAAATGCGGTGACAACTGAGGCCATGCCCGGGATCGCCATAAATTTCTGGAACGAATTTTGTTTCTTTTCCATAGCAGATTACACTCCTTTATTTTTTTAATTCCTCTGCGCAGCTCACTGGGCGTTGTCGCCGAACTGAGTCGCGTAAGTCATGATTTCCTCCTCGGTTACGGTTCTGGGATCCACTTCTCCGGTAATCCGGCCGTTGCACATAACCACAACCCGATCCGCGATGCCCATAACCTCCGGCATCTCGGAGGATACAATCACAACGCCCACACCCCGTTTTTTCAGGTCATTGATGATCTCATAGATCTCTACCTTGGCAGCCACGTCAATACCGCGGGTAGGCTCGTCGAAGATAATCACGCGGGATTCCCTGGCCAGCCATTTGGCCACAACCACCTTCTGCTGGTTTCCGCCGGACAGGCTTCCCGCCTGAATCTCCGGTCCCGCCATCTTGATGGTCAGGGCGTTTTTGCCCTTCTCAATCATCTCATTCTCTGTCTTCTTGTTGATATGCCCGGTCTTGCTGCAGATAATGTCCAGATTAGGCAGGGCGATATTGTCCCGGATGGACAACTTGGTGCACAGTCCCTCTTTCTTCCGGTCTTCCGGCGCCAGCACGATGCCGTGACGGATGGCGTCTCCCGGATCTTTGATGTGAATGGACTGTCCGTCCAGAATGATTTCCCCGGATTCCTTGGGATCCGCTCCGAAAATCGCCCGCATGGTCTCTGTACGGCCTGCGCCCACCAGTCCGGAGAAGCCCAGCACCTCTCCCTCTTTCACCTCGAAGCTTACATCCCGCACCATTCTTCCCGCGTTCAGATGCTTCACTTCCATGATGGTCTTCCCCACCGGTACCTTGTCTCTGGGGAACTGGTTGGTGATTTCACGGCCCACCATGTTGGCAATAATCTCATCCATGGTGAAATCCGTAAACTTGCCTTCTGTAATATACTTTCCATCACGCATGATGGTCACGCTGTCCACAATGTGGTGCAGCTCCTGCAGCCTGTGGCTGATATAGACAATGGCGGTGCCCATGGCCTTCAGCTCTCTCACAATCCGGAACATCTCCGTAATCTCCGCATTGGACAGAGAGGAAGACGGCTCGTCCATTACCAGAACCTTGGCGTTGATCAGCAGCGCCTTGGCGATCTCCACCATCTGCTGGCGTCCCACGGGAAGATCTCCCACGGTGGCCTCCGGATCCAGATCCGTAATGCCAAGCTTTGCCAGCTGTTCCTTTGCCTTCTGGTTCATGCCCTTTTTGTCCAGACGTCCGTTTTTCACGATCTCCCGGCCCAGGAACATATTGCCCGCCACCGTCAGGTGCTGACACATGTTCAGTTCCTGATGGATGATGGCGATACCCAGAGCCTGCGCCTTTTTCGTGTCCAGATCACCGGAAATCTTCTGTCCGAATACCTCGATGTCACCCGAATCTCTGGTATAAACTCCTGAAAGGATCTTCATTAAGGTGGACTTGCCGGCGCCGTTTTCACCCAGCAGAGCCATCACCTCACCTGATTTCAGATGGAGATGCACATCATCCAGGGCTTTCACACCCGGGAAGGTTTTCGTAATGTGCTCCATAGAAACAGCATATTCACTCATTGCCCTACTCCTTTCCCTCTTTTATTTCCAGTGGATCGCGAAACCCACAGGTGAATCAGTCCTTTGCGGGCGGATACTCATTGCACAGCAGACGGTAGGGCGCTTCGTCCTCCTCCACAGTGGGGAACCGTCCGGATGCCTCCAGGAACCGGTTGTCGGAGTTGTCATCGTTGCACATGGAAACTTCTCCGATCAGGGCGTAGCCGGTGCCGGGCTGGATGCAGAACTCATGGTAATAGTAAGGATACAGGGTCAGGGACTCGCCGGGATGAAGAATAATCTCAGATCCTGCCGGCACCGTATAGCAGCGGCCGTCCTGGAAAATCTTTACATCCGTATCGTCCAGCTTCTCATCCTTGGTGGCGTTCCACAGACGGAATACTACATTTCCGCCGCCTCTGTTGATGATATCCTCCATCTTGTTCCAGTGGAAATGGTTGGGAGAGATCTGGCCTTCCTTCAGCATCATAATCTTCTCCGCGTACACCTTGGTGTATTTGTCATTATGTACATTGCCGTTTCTCAAGGTGATCAGATACAGACCCTTGCCGTCATAGAAATGGCCCTCGCCGTAGTCGGTGATGTCCCATCCCAGGGCATTGTCCCGGATCTCATCGTACTCATGGCCTTTTTCCGCCCACTCTTCCGGCGTAAAGCTTAAGAAGGGGGGAAGCTCGAAGCGGTGCTCCTTCAGAATTGCCTCAAACTCTTTGATACATTTGTTGATTTCTGAACGTTTCATGTCTCTGCTCTCCTTTTCTGTATTCTATAAATGGTATGTATCCTCGAATGCGGACACTGCCGCACTGATTTCCTCTTTTCCGTCCAGCACCGTAAAGCGCAGGACGTTGGTTTCCTTTTCAAAGGGCGCCAGCCTGTGGACGGTTCCCCGCTCCTCATGATAGGGTCTTCCGTATACGCTGGAGTTGGAAGGCTCCAGACCGATTACATAATCCCCTGAGGCGGTGGATTTCCACTCCATAAAGTAAGGAAGGTACCGGGTATTGTAGGAAAGCCGCAGTCCCAGTCCCAGAGGCTCGTTGACCACCAGAATCTGGGTGTTTCCCTCCCCGTCCGTTTTCAGATCGTGGATAAACACATATTCCGGCTCATTGTCCCTGGGGGGATCCATCCGGTCGTACTCCACTTCGTGGCCTTCCCCGTCTTTATCCCGGGCGGTAACGCTCCGGGTGGGAATATACAGCCTGGTATTCTCATCCAGGAAGGGATAGCCCATATTGATGTGATACAAAATCATCAGGGGTTCTTCCCGGTAGGATTCGTTTTCGATCTCATCTGTAACCGTAATCGTCTTTTCGCCGTATGTACTGGAGATCTCCCGGCGCAGCACCATGTTCTCGCCAAACAGGGCCGCCTCCCGCATCTCTCCGGCTACCCTGAGACGGTACTCTCCATCCTCCCAGCAGGCGTCTGCCTGCAGGTGTTCTCCCGGCGTGGTCCGGATCCGTCCGTGCATGGGGTAATCCACCCCGTCAATCCTGCAGGGGGCGCAGATATTTTCCAGGCCGGAGGTGAAGAACAGGCCGCCCATAATACTGCGGATCGCCTCATCCCCGTTGGTGTCGTAATGGCCTCTTCCCTGCAGCCCCGGCTTTGAGAGGAACGTCATATTGATCCCCTTGTAGGACAGTCCGCTCACATCCAGACATTTGTCCGCCAGAACCTGATAGGTCATGCAGCCGTTTTTCACTTCGTAGGCACGCAGCCCTTCAGCCCTTCCTTCCTGAAAGGTTACAGGCCGGACGTAGGCTTCCTGCTGCATGGAACCCATATATTTTAATAATTCTCTCTTATCCTTCATCCTTTTGCCCCTATTACTCCAGGTTTGCGTGGTACTGCCACAGGGACTTCATATCCAGGTGACGGTCCTCGATGATCATCTTTGCCAGAATATCTCCCAGCAGAAGCACGCTCTGCTCAAACAGGGAGGTCATGGGCTGGCAGGAGTCGATTTCATCCTCCAGATAGAATTTGGTGCGCACGGGAATGCGGACCATGAAATCACAGATATCCTTCATCTCGCTGTTGGGATTGGAACCGATATGTACAATTTTGCAGTCCACAATCTTTCTGGCCTTCTTCGCAATCCCCAGGGGAAACAGGGAACCGCCGGAGCCGGAGCCCACGATCAGCAGATCGTTTTTCGTAATGGCAGGCTCGGTAATCTCGCCCACATAGTGGGCTTTGATGCCCAGATGGGCCAGCCGCTTGCACACGCACTGCAGCGCCAGCATCACCCGCCCCACGCCTACAAAAAACACCTGATCCGCCGCCAGGATCTCATCCACCAGCCGCTCCAGGGAGGCTGCGTCAATACTGGCCATGGTCTTCTGCAGTTCCGCCAGCACATCCTGGCAGGCTTTTTCATAATTTTCTTTAAATGCCATCGGTTTTCTCTCCTTTATCGTCTCTGTCCGGATTAACCCAGCAGGTCTTCTCTCATCTTCTGCAGCTTTTCAAAACTGCCGGCCAGATCATTCCGGTCCAAGCAGGTGCTGCCCGTCACGAAAATATCCACGTCTCTCTTTCCGTAATCCACTATATTCTGAGGCGAAATCCGTCCGTCCACCTCGATCTTTGTATCCAGCCCCCGCTCGTCAATCATGCGGCGCAGTTCCCGGATCTTCCGGTCTGCGTAGGCCACCTGCTTTTCGCCTTTTACGAAAGCGTATCCCGGATTGATCAGCATCAGCAGCACCGTATCGCACTTCTCCAGCACATATTCCACTGCGGAAAGAGGGGTGGCCGGTTTTAACGCCACGCCGGCCTTTGCGCCTTTCGCGTGGATCCGGTTCAGCATCCCGTCAATATGGGGCTGGGTTTCCGCGTGGAACACGATCTGCTCCACTCCGATGTCCAGCAGTTCATCCACAAAGTAATCCTGTTCCGTCACCATCACATGGCAGTCAAACTGCAGCTTCGTCTTTGCCCGCAGCTGCCGCACCGTATCCAGTCCCAGAGGCATACTGGGGCTGAAATGGCCGTCCAGAATATCCACATGGAGCATTTTGATTCCGGACTGTTCCAGTATTCTGATCTGGCTCTCCAGGTTGCACATATCAAGGCAGATCAGGGACGGTGAGATGATACATTTTTCATTCCATACAGACTGCATTTTCATTCCTCCCGGGCTGTTACATGGTTTTCATATATTCTTCAATCTGGGCTCTGGTGGGAATGGAAACAATGGCTCCCTTTCCCTGTACGCAGATACAGCCGGATACGTTTCCGTATACCATGGCTTTCTGAATGATATCCGCCGTCAGATCCTCTGCGCGGTTCACGCCCTGTATCCGCAGGCTGGACATAAAGCCGCCCCAGAAAGCGTCTCCCGCTCCGGTGGCGTCCACAGCCTTCACCTTATGGCCTTCCACCCGGATCACCTGATCTTTGAAAAAGGCCTGGGCTCCATTGGCCCCCAGAGTCTCCACCAGAAGCGTGATGTTGTTCTTTTTCATCAGCTCCGGCAGGGCCGCTTCGCCTCCCATCATCTCAACCTCCTCCTCGGAGATTTTCAGCATGTCCACGTATTTCAGAATATCCATCACAGCCGCTGTGCAGGCTGCCAGGTCGTCCTTCCACATCACGTTCCGGTAGTTCACATCGAAGCTTACCAGTTTCCCTTTTTCATGGGCCACCCGGAGGGCTTTCACCGTAGCCGCTCCCACCGGCTGAGCCGACAGGGAACAGGAACCGGCGTGTACGATCACCGAATTTTCAATATCTTCTTCCTTTACCTCCTCCTCTGTCAGGAACATATCCGCTCCCGGCTTTCTGGCAAAGGTAAATACTCTCTCGCCGTTTTCCGCCAGGGACACAAAGGCCATAGTGGTGATGGCTTCTTCGCACAGTTTGGGGCAGGCCGCCTTCACATGGTACTCGTCCAGAGTCTTCATGAGGAAATGGCCGAAATCATCATCTCCCACCTTGCAGCACATACTGGCTTCCAGTCCGTTCTTGGCCACCGCAATCGCAACATTAGCCGGGGCGCCTCCTGCCTTCCTGATATAGCTGGCCGGTTCGCTCCCCGGTATAAAATCAATCACCATCTCGCCGATGCTGTAGACATCCGTCATATTATCAACCTCCCGCGGTATCTTTTCTGTTCTTTTTCAGAACGCACAATCACTATAATCTCAGTATAGGCGTTCTAATTAATAAAGTCAATATACTAATTATTTTTCTGATATTTTTCACGAACTTTTATTTATTTTTTTGTGCAAAAGGTACAAAACAGGACTGTCTTACCAAAAGACAGTCCTGTTGTTTTCCGTTATTTTCGTTATTTTTCTATCAAACCGTTTTTCAGAGAAGTTCCCCTTTAAATACCTGGCTGATCACATTGCTCGCCGCCCCCACCGCCTGGGTCATTTCCCGAAAATAGGCTTTCCGCACCGGCACAAGCATCTCCTGATTGCCGAATTTTTTGCGGTTAATCTCCTGCTCCAGCATCTCCACATAGCAGTCCGGCCAGTAATTGCAGTCCATGGACAGCAGCACGATCTGAGAGTTCAGCACATTCAGCACGCTGAGAAGCCCGCAGCTGAACTTCCGTATAATGTCCCGCATAATCTCGTCAATGCGGGGATCCTCATATCTGCCGCAGAAATCCCGGTAGCTTAAATCCAGGCCGGTGGCCCCCCGGAACCGCCGCATCAGAGACACAGAGTTTAAATAGCTCTCCAGGCAGCCCGCGTTTCCGCAGATACACTGGGGGCCGTCGTAATCAATGGAAATATGGCCGATCTCCGGGGCGTACCCGGTGTAGCTGTGCACCCGCTTTCCATCCACCAGAATGCCGCATCCCACGCCGGTGCTGACGCTTACCAGCAAAACATCCTGGTATCCTCTGCCGTTTCCAAACAGATGCTCCGCCTGGACAGCGCTCTGGTTATCATGGTCAAAAAACGCCGGAAGTCCGTACCGCTCCTGCACCATCCGGCGTATTTCAATATCGCCGATATTGTTAAAATAAAGGGGGTGGGCAATAATCCCCTCCTTGACCTTCACCGGGCCGATGGAGGCGATCCCGATCCCCGCCACGTTCTCCTCGTTTTCCAGCATATGATCCAGCAGAGCGTACACAGAAGCCACCAGGTCTTCCTTCTCCTGCCACCTGCGCCAGATCACCTCCGATTTCAGGATACGGGCTTTCATATCGCACAAAACAGCCCGGCATCCCTCCCGGAAAATCTGTATGCCGGCATAGTGGGGCGCATTCGGAGAAATGTCCAGTCCCACCGGCTTTCGTCCCAGATCCGCGGACTGCTCCTTCTGCGTCTCCACCAGATAGTCCAGATCAATCAGCTCATTTACGATCTGGGAGATGGCGGCTTTCGTCAGCCCTGTCATTCTGGCCAGATCCACCCGGGAAGTACACTGTTCCGTGGCAATCAGCCGCAGAATCAGTCCCCGGTTGGTTTTCTTCTGATTGTCCCTGTTCACACCTAATTTTTTCATCTCTCATCCTCTGCTTTTTTCTGTTTTATGCCGCGTCTGTTCCGTCAATTCAAGCATTCTCATTATACGGTGAGGGGGATTATTTGTCAATAAAACAGCCCGGGGTCAGATCCCCGGGCAGTCTGCTGCGCTGACGCTTTTCGCGATTTTATACTTGCTGTTCTGTTTGACTGTGCTGTACAGCCCGTACTGGTAGCAGTAACGGGTTCCCCGCAGGAAGAAGCCGTAATTCGCGTTCCCGCTCTTCCAGGATTCCGTAAACTGGTTTACATCCGCGTAATAATAGCTGCCGCCGATCCGCACCACGTTCCAGAAGTGGTGCCCGGCGCTGCCGTCGTTCTCCACAATATCCACAGTCAGTCCCGCGTGACGGCAGAGGGTTTCGTAGGTGAGAGACATAATCAGGCAGTCACCGTACCGCTTTACAAAGGCGGCCTTTCCCCAGTTAATCTTTGTTTTCTGCAGTCCGGAGGATTTAAAGTAGTTATCCTTCACATTCACCGCCGCTTTGCCGGAAGCTATCAGGCTGTCGGCCTGCTTTCCGTAGGCGGCAATGGCCTCCTTGGCCTGACTGCTGGAAATGTCCATATAGTTCTTGCCGCTGCCGGTAAGCTTGGGCGCCCCGCTGCGGTACGTCAGGTTCTTTCCGCACCAGGTATAGAGAGCCCTTGCTCTCTCCGTCTCGGACATGCCGTTGGTCAGCACCTGCTGGCAGATGGTCTCCGCCAGATAATCCAGAGTGTCATCTCCGGTAAGCCCCACCTTCCAGCTCCAGTTTTTCGTTCCCAGCGCCGTATTGTTCTGGCTGCTGCCGGACGAGGATGTCTGGCTCTGGCCGGATTTCACCTTCAGCTTCACGGTTTTGGAAATGGTTTTGCTCTTTCCCCCCACCGTATATTTCAGGTAGGCCGTCACCTTGTAATTCCCTGCGGGAATATACTGGGACGTAGGCAGCCCGGCCGCGTTTTTCGCGGAAGGCTTGCCATTCCAGAAGGCCGTGTAAATACAGGATTTCCTGGTCCCCAGGGTTTTGCTGTAAACCACTTTCCCCTTGCTGTTTTTCACCTTGTAGGTGGCTTTCACGGCCACGCCGGCAGATGTCCGCACCTTTACCGTCAGTCTTCTGGAACCGCCCGTGGTAAAGGTGGAAGGAACCGTAAGGGACGTGATCTTTGGCATACTGGGCCTTGTCAGCTTCACTGTAAAGGTTTCCTTCTTGCCCTTTCTGGTCTTCAGCGTATATTTCAGGGTCGTGTTTTTGGAAAGTGTGGCTTTTTTCTTATAGGTAATGCTCTTAAACGTCTTTTTATAGAGACTGGTCTTTCCCTTGATGGAGACGGTCACCTTCTTGGAGCCTGCGTAAACCGGCAGCGTCCTGAGGCTTTTCTTGGCCGCCACATAGGTGCTGTTTCCCGAAGTAAACTGATATACCGGAACGGTCTGGGAAACAAACCCGTCGTTAATCACCAGAGAAAACAGTTTTTTCGCAGCCGCCTGGGCTTCCCCTGCCGGAAACAGGCAGCAGATCACCAGCAGCAGCATACAGATCAATCCAGCGCTTTTTTTCTTCAAAACGTATCCTCCCTCTTCAAATTGGATCAGATCAACATTCTGGATATATTTTACAATATAATTAAATATATTACAATAGTTTTACGCCTCTTTTTTGCGAAATCCTGAGAAAAAATCTGCCGGATTGCTTTTCCGCCCCCTCTGTACTATACTGAATAGCAGTAAAAAAAGTTCAGCAGACAGGAAGGAGACCGTTCATTTCTCATGGCCAATTACGATTACTACCGCATTTTTTACTATGTGGCCCAATACCGCAGCTTTACAAAAGCAGCCGAGATTCTGAATAACAACCAGCCCAATATCACCCGCTGTATGAACAATCTGGAGAGTGAGCTGAACTGCCGCCTGTTTATCCGCACAAACCGGGGCGTTTCGCTGACGCCTGAGGGAGAACGGCTTCTGCGCCGGGTTTCCGTGGCGTTCCGGCAGCTGATGATGGGGGAAGAAGAATTAAAGCGGGATCAGAGCCTGGAGAGCGGCGTGGTCCACATCGGCTGCAGCGAGACCTCCATGCGTCTGCTTCTGCTGGAGAAGCTGTCTCGGTTTCACGAGTCTTATCCCCACATCCGGCTTCATATTTCCAGCCAGTCCACTCCCCGGGCCATCGCAGCCCTGGAAAACGGCCATGTGGATTTTTCCGTGGTCACCACGCCTGTGCACATAAAAAAACCTCTTCATGAAACATCACTGTATCCTTTCCGTGATATTTTAATCGGAGGTTTAAAATATTCTTATCTTGCCGGGAAGCCTCACCCTATCGGGGATCTGTGTTCCCTTCCCTTCGTCTCCCTGTGCCAGGGAACCGGGACCAGAGAGCTGTACGATCAGTATTTTCTCAGATACAACCTGCCCTTTCATCCCGATATCGAAACTGCCATCGGAGACCAGATCCTTCCCATGATCCTTCACAATCTGGGAATCGGCTTTTTCCCCCAGGAGCTGGCGGCACCGGCCATTGCCCGGGGTGAGATCGTACAGATCCCTCTGGAAGAGGACACGCCCCAGCGCCAGGTCTGCCTGATCCGGGATGTGTCCCGCTCCCAGAGCATTGCTGCCCGGAAGCTGATCGAAACGCTGCTTCCCAAAGCCTGACGGTTATGACTCCGCCGTCTCGGTTTCGGTCTCCGTCTCAGTTGCTTCTTCGGTGGCCGCTTCCTGCTCCGTCTCTGCCTCTGTCACTTCTTCAGCGGTTTCCTCCTCTGCGGTTTCCGCCTCCGTCACTTCCTCTGCGGCCGCTTCCTGCTCTGTTTCCGCCTCTGTCACTTCTTCAACGGTCACTTCTTCGGCCGTCTCTTCCTCGGCGGTCTCCGCTTCTGTCTCCGAAGTTTCCGTAACTACGGCATTCTCCCGGACAAAGTCCATGGCCTTGTCAATCAGAAGACTGGTGCGGATCACTTCCTCGCCGTAGTCTGCCACCAGATCTTCCACCGTATCATATCCCTGGGCCTGTCTGTAGTTCTCGCAGCCCTGGGTATATTCCTCATCGGAGATGGTCATATCCTCTTCTTCCGCGATGGCCTTCAGGATCATCTCCTGCTGCAGGCTCTGCTTGATGTACTCTTCCATCTGCTGGTCAAACTCTTCCTCGGTTATGCCATAGAAGGAGGACAGCAGGTCATCCAGCTCCATGCCGTACATGGCGGCCATTTCAGAATAAGAATTTTTCATGGAAGCCATACTGTAGTCCACCAGTTCCTGGGGATACTCTTCGATGGTGCAGGTGTTGTAAAGCTGGGTCATCAGATCCACCAGAATATCCGTCTCCTGCGTCTGGGCATGGTCTTCCTGCAGGGTTTCTCTGATATATTCCCGGTACGCGTCCATGGTGGTGTACTCGCCGCCGCTGAGAGTATTCGCCAGCTCATCGTCCATCTCGGGGATCACTTTGATGGAATTTACCGTAACGGTAAATACGGTATCCTCTCCGGCCAGCTCCTCGCTCTGGTAGTTCTCGGGGAAGGTCAGCTCCAGGTCTACCGTCTCGCCTACTTCCACGCCGATCAGGCCTTCCTCAAATCCGTCAATAAAAGATCCGGAACCAATCAGCAAGTCCTGACCCTGGGCCGTGCCGCCGTCAAAAGCCTCTCCGTCCAGCTTGCCCTCATAGTCGATATTTACCAGATCGCCGTCCGCCACGGTTCCTTCCGTCACTTCTTCATAAAGGTCATTGCTGGTTACGCTGCCCTCAATGGTGGTGTCAATCTCTTCCTCTGTCACCTCTGCCACCGGATCCACCGTCACTTCCAGCCCTTTATAAGCTCCCAGCGTTACATAATCCAGAGCCTCATACGCAGGTCTCTCTCCCAGTTCCTGCACAGCCTCTGTTTCTGTCTCGGTCTCTTCCTCGCCGGTTTCTGTCTCAGAGCCAGTTTCTTCCTCAGAAGATGCCTCCTCATCGGTTTCTGCCTCAGAAACTGCCTCTGTCTGCGCCTCCGTTTCCTCTTCGGACTCGGTTTCTGTTTCCGCGGCTGCTTCGGTCTCAGTCTCCGCCTCTGTGGCTGCTTCTGTCTCCTGGGCCGTTTCCGTCTCTGTCTGCGCAGCTGTCTCTGTCTCAGTCTCCGCTTCTGTCTCTTCGGCCGTTTCCGCCTCTGTCTGCGCAGCCGCCTCCGTAATCTTCTCCGTTTCCGCCTCTTTCTGGCCGCACCCGGCCACAGCCAGGCAGGCAGAGCCCAGCAGGGCTGCCATTAAAAGTTTCTTTTTCATCCTCCATACATCCTCTCAATTTTTTTCCACAAAAATGTGTTCCCTCAAAACGCAGCCCGGAATCCTTTCTGGACAAAGTCCGTTCCCGCGCCGCATACCAATAAGTATACCACAGTTCTTTCTGTTTGACAGCAGAAAAGAAAATTATTTTTTTAAATTATGTGATATTGCGCTTTCAGGGAAAGAATGGTAGAATGAACCGTGACGGTTTGCGGGGCTTGCCGCCCGCAGGAAGTAAGGAGGGTACATATGTCAACATTTCTAAAAGTTTTGCTGGTGCTGCTGGTTATCCTTGTCATCGCCCTGATTGTTCTGTATTTTGTGGGAAAAAGACTGCAGAAAAAGCAGGCTGCGCAGCAGGAACAGATGGAGGCTGCCAAACAGACAGTATCCATGCTGATTATTGATAAAAAGATGCTTCCCATAAAACAATCCGGACTGCCTCAGATGGTCATTGACCAGACGCCGAAGCTGATGCGCCGCTCAAAGCTGCCCATCGTCAAGGCAAAGGTGGGTCCCAAGATCATGACTCTGGTGGCCGATTCCAAGGCCTATGAGCTGATCCCGGTAAAGAAGGAAGTAAAGGCTGTTGTCAGCGGTATCTACATCATGGATGTAAAGGGTATCCGGGGACCGCTGGAGGCTCCGCCCAAGAAGCTGAAATTCTGGGCCAGACAGAAAGCAAGATTTTCCAGAAAAAACGCGGAATAAAGAAGAGACGAGGGTGCTGCTCATTGAAGCAGCACCCTCTTTTTTACTTAACAGCCAAGAAGGAACCGGCACAGCGGTATCTTTTCCGGAATGCTCTCCTCAAAGATCACTTCCCCCGGCCGCTGCCGGTCTGTCAGAAGGTCCATGGCCGCCAGCCTGCGGCGCAGCTCCCGGGCCGTTCCCTGGCTTCCATCCAGAATATGCACCCCGGGTCCCATTACCTTCTGAATTTCGTTCCGCAAAAATGGATAGTGGGTACATCCCAGCACCACCGCGTCAATTCCCCCTGACAGGTAGGGATAAAGCAGTTTTTTCAGGTAGCGCTCCAGTTCTTCTCCCTCCAGTTTTCCTGCCTCCACAAATTCCATCAGGCCCGGACATCCCAGGGGAATCATGGTGGCCCTGCCCGCAAACCGCTCCATCAGGGAAACAAATTTGCCGGCATGAACTGTCATGGGCGTAGCCAGAACCAATACACGGGCATGTTCTTTTTCCATCACCGCCGGTTTCAGGGCCGGCTCAATCCCCACCACGGGAATATCCGTATACTGCTCCCGCAGCAGGGTGATGGCTGCGCTGGTGGCGGTATTGCAGGCCACCACAATCCCCTTGATCCCCCTGCGGGCCATCCGTTTTATATTTTCCAGTGTCAGTTCCCTGACTTCCTCCGTTTTCTTTGTCCCATAGGGCGCATGAAGGGAGTCCCCGAAATAGAAAAAATCTTCCAGGGGCATCAGCTTCACCAGCTCCCTGAGCACGCTGACGCCTCCCACGCCGGAATCAAAGACTGCCACCGGCAAGTTCCGCTTTTCCATGGCAGCCTCCTTTATAAAATATGCAGTTCTCCGCCGTCTCTGGCCCGCACCGTCATATCGATGGTGCAGTCGGCAAGGTGTTCGTAATTAATTTCCAGGGCGTAGTCCACCTTCACATCAATCTGCTTTTCCGTTTCCTTCATGGAGACGCTGGTGGCGGCTATCCCTACCAGGAGATTCCCAAAGGGCGTATCGTAGTAGGTCATATTCTTCTTCTGTTCCTCAAATACCATATGGGTATTGGTAAGGCCCTTTTTCGTCACTTCCATGCAGTTGCCCTTAATCTTGATCAGATTGCTGGTGGTTCCCTCCATGCCTTCCGTCACTTCATTATATTTAATATAATGCCTGTCTCCCTTTTTATAATAGCTGC
>DVOS01000061.1 GCA_018713435.1 Candidatus Merdiplasma excrementigallinarum | reverse complement strand
GCAGAAGCAATGATGAAATATGCTTGGGAGGAGAGAACTATGAATCAGAATTTTGCCATTCTTGGAATGTTCGACAGGAACAGTATTATGAGTGTGATCGATCAACAGCCGCCTACATACAAATTTATTGTGGCTGCCGTCAATTCAGGAGCAAACCCTGATGAGATCTTTCAGAAAGAAAATGTTTTGTCAAAAGAGAAAGAGATATTAAATAATCTCGGGATACGCTGCAATCTGCTGGGATATAATTACATTTTAGATGCGCTTCATATGATAAGAAAATCGCCGGATACCCTGAAAAATATTACAAAGGAGCTTTATCCGGAGCTGGCCCGTCAGCACAGGACGCAGCCCTGCAATATAGAAAGGGCCATACGCCACGCCATTGAACATGCCTGGAATATGGGAAATGTGGAACTGAAGAATAAGATTTTCGGCTATACCATCAGTCCGGAGAAGGGACGCCCTTCCAACGGGGAGTTTCTGGCGGCGGTAGCCCACTATCTGAATTACTGAGAATAAAATGAAAAAATCAGGCCATACTTCAAACATATAGAAGATGGAAGGGGGCATGGCCTGATGGACGAGCATCCGAAGAAAACACCATCCTGGGAAGGACTTCCGGAGGAAGAGCGGATAAAATACGAAATTGCGCAGGAACTTGGGCTGCTGGAGCAGGTGCGAAAGGGCGGATGGAAATCCCTGTCAGCCAAGGAAACAGGACGCATCGGCGGTCTGATGACCCGGCGCAAACGGGAAAAAGAGAGAGAAAAAAAGAACTCTGGCAGGTAGCCAGAGTTCTTTTTTTCGTGTATACTGGTAAGGTATGGGAGAAAAATCGAAAGAAGGATATGGGAAGTATGGAGAAAATCGTAATCATCGGCGCCAATGATTTTCAGCGTCCATTGATCAAAAAGGCCCGGCAGATGGGATATGAAACCCACGTGTTTGCCTGGCGGGAGGGGGCCACAGGAGCCCGGGACGCGGATTTTTTTTATGAGATCAGCATTACGGAGAAAGAAAAAATTCTGGAAACGTGCAGGCAGATCCGCCCTGCGGCCGTAACGACCATAGGATCGGACCTTGCCAATATTACGGTTCAGTATCTGGCGGAAAAGCTGGGGCTTCCGGGAAACAGCCGGGACTGTATTGTAAATTCCACCAATAAGTACGCCATGCGGAAGGCTTTTAAAAACGCGGGCCTTTCTGTGCCCTGGTTTGCGTCGGCAAGAGAGGGAGACCTGCCGGTTCCTCCTGTTTTTCCGGTGATTGTAAAACCCACGGACCGCTCCGGCAGCCGGGCCATTACCAGAGTAGAGCGGCAGGAGGATCTGGGGGCCGCGGTGGAACGGGCGATTTCCCAGTCCTTTGAAAAGAAGGCCATTATAGAAGAATATCTTCCGGGACAGGAATACAGCATGGAAACCATCAGTTACCGGGGCCGGCATACCTGCCTTGCCGTCACAAAAAAATTTACTACCGGGGATCCCCACTATATTGAGACCGGCCATCTGGAGCCTGCGGGACTTTCGGAGGACGTAAAAGAGAAGGCCGTGGAGGTGGTTTTCGCCGGACTGGACGCTCTGGGCGTGCAGATGGGGGCTTCCCACAGTGAGTTCAGGGTGGACGGGACAGGACAGGTGCGGATTATTGAGATCGGATCCCGCATGGGAGGCGACTGCATCGGTTCCCATCTGGTGCCGCTGTCTACGGGGGCGGATTTTGTGAGAATGACGGTTGAAGCCGCGCTGGGGCAGGAACCGCAGGTTCCGGCGGCTCTTCTTCAGAAATACGCCGCCGTCCGGTTCATTATGGAGGAGAAGGATCTGGAACTGCTGTCCCGGCTGGAGAAACACCATCCCGGCTGTATCCGGGAAAAGGTGCTGGAGGGAAAACCGGGAAGCCATCAGGTGGTAGACAGTTCCACCCGGTTCGGCTATTTTATCGTCCAGACAGAGACGGAGCAGGAACTGACAAACCTCCGTCTGTTTGACTGAGAACCGCCCCGCTGACCGGCAGGAAGAACCGCCTTTGGGCGTAAAAGGGACTGAAAAATGAAAAATTTGGAACAGGATTTAAAAACAGGAAATCTGAAACAGGTCTATCTGCTGTACGGCGATGAACCCTATCTGATCAACCTGTATAAAAACCGGCTGAAGAAGGCTCTGATTGCAGACGAGGATACCATCAATCTGAATATCTATGAGGGAAAGAGCATCCCGATTCCCGCAGTGATTGACCAGGCGGAGACCATGCCTTTCTTTGCGGAGCACAGGCTGATCATGCTGGAAAACACAGGCTTTTTTAAGGGCTCCTGCCCGGAACTGGCGGATTATCTGCCCACCATGCCTCCGGAAACCGTGATGGTGTTTGTGGAGAGCGAGGTGGATAAACGGGGAAAACTGTATAAGGCGGTAAAAAGCCAGGGGCGGGCTGTGGAACTGACCCATCAGAATGAAAAGGTGCTCACCAGCTGGATCCTGGGGCTGCTCCAGAAGGAAGGCGTCAAGATTACCCGAAGCGCCCTGCAGCTTTTTCTGGAGCGGACCGGGGATGATATGGAGAGAATTGTCCGGGAACTGGATAAGCTGATCGCCTATGTGTGGGGACGTGAGGGGATTACCGCGGAAGATGTGGAAGCGGTCTGCACAGTCCGGACAGAAAATAAAATTTTCGACATGATTAATGCCATGGCGGAGAAAAAGCAGAAGCGGGCGCTGGAACTGTACGATGACCTGCTGGCCCTCAGGGAGCCTCCCCTGCGTATTCTGGCTCTGATTGCCAGGCAGTTTAACCTTCTGCTGCAGGTGAAGGACCTGCGGCGGCAGGGGTTTGATCAGAACGAGATTGCCTCCAGAGCCGGCATTATGGGATTTATTGTAAGGAGCTGCCTGCGGCAGGCTGAATATTTTTCAGAGGACGATCTGCGCCGGGCGGCGGAGGAGTGCGTTGCCACGGAGGAAGCGGTTAAAACCGGACGGCTGGGGGACCGGCTGGGGGTGGAACTGCTGATCGTGAAGTACAGCAGCCCGGGAAAAAAATAAAAAAAACCGCTGGTATGACGGGACCAGCGGTTTTTAAAATTCATCTATTCTTATGCAATGCTGTTGACAGCCTTTGTCAGGCGGGATACTTTTCTGGATGCGTTGTTCTTGTGATACACACCCTTGGTAGCAGCCTTGTCAATGGCAGAAGTAGCAGCCAGCAGAGCAGCGGAAGCAGCCTCTTTATCCTTGGCAGCTACAGCAGCGTCCACTTTCTTCATGGCAGTCTTCACAGCAGACTTGATTGCCTTATTGCGCTCATTCCTGGTCTTGGACACCAGAATTCTCTTCTTCGCAGACTTAATATTAGCCAAACCGTACACCTCCAAACATTTTTGAAATAATGGTTTGTTTCATTAAAATCGGACACGGACGTTTAATGCAAACATACTATTGTATCTTAGTCCAAACTCTTTCCATTGTCAATACATATTTCGGAAATTATTGCAAAAAATATGGGAAAATACGTTACTATTCACAGCCGCTTCAACCGTAACAACAGCTGTAACGCGCTTGCGCGTCAGCACCTGTTGTTACGGTTGAAGCAGGACTGTGAAGCAGTCACCCCGCCCACATAAGCAGTCTTAGCTCCGTCAGGAGCGGGACTGGAGCCTCAAAGAGGCGATGAATGCGCATGGGGCGGGGCGGCTGTGAATAGTAACGAAACGGCAGGCAGAAAAAACTCTGCCCCCTCAGGAGGAGAGACATGATCGGGACTTTTCAGGTACGCACGGATCTGGCCCTGGAGGCCAGAGAAAGCTATGAGGAGGATGACGCCAGGATCCGGGGAGTGAAGATACAGGAGACGGAGGATCCGGAAAAGGAAATCTATACGACGGTGGTGAAAATTGAGACAGAAAACGGAGCCAGGGCTATGGGAAAACCGGTAGGGACCTATATTACGCTGGAGGCTCCTAACCTTTCCGTGCCGGATGAGGGCTGCCACCGGGAAATTTCCAGAGAAATTGCCAGGCATGTGGGAGATCTGCTGGGGGAAGGAACGGGAGGCGTGCTGGTAGTGGGCCTGGGAAACCGGGAGGTAACGCCGGATGCTCTGGGACCGGAGGTGGTAAATCATCTGCGGATTACCCGGCACATGATCCGGGAATTCGGAAGAGCCTCTGTTCTTCAGGAAGGAGAAAAATCCGTGAGCGCCATTGTGCCCGGCGTGATGGCCCAGACGGGGATGGAGACCCTGGAGATCGTAAAGGGCATTGTAAAACAGACGGAACCGGACGCGGTGGTGGTGATTGACGCGCTGGCGGCCAGAAGCACCAGGAGGCTGAACCGGACGATTCAGATTACGGACGCGGGCATTCATCCGGGTTCCGGGGTAGGAAACCACAGGGAGGGGATCAGCAGAGAAATACTGGGGATTCCCGTGATTGCCATAGGCGTGCCTACGGTGGTGGACGCGGCCACCATTGTAAACGATACCATGGAAACGCTGGTGGAGGCTTTGGACCGGTCCGATGAAATGAAGAAGCTGGGAGGGATGCTGGGAAACCTTGACAGGGCGGAGAAATATCAGCTGATACAGGAACTGATTTCCCCTCATCTGAATACCATGTTTGTTACGCCCAAGGATATTGACGATACCATCAGACGGCTGAGCTTTACCATATCCGAGGGCCTGAACCTGGCGTTCTCATCCGGAGAAAAACAGGAATAATCCGGACGGATCCCTCATATATTTTCTGAAGGGGGATTAGTATGAAGCGAGGGCAGAGATGGTTTCAGAATCTTCTCCAGTGCATGATAGTTGCAGCTGGTTCTTATATTTTATACCGGGGCGGTTGGATCCTGGCAGAGAGCGGATGGCCGGACAGGCTTTTCCGGGGAGAGGAGGCCGCTCTGGCAATGAAAGAGATGGCGGCATCCGTCTATCTGCCGGATTATGAAGCGGTGTCAGACGGATGGGAGGAGAGCTGGGCGGCGGGCTGGCTGAAAGAGCTGCTCCCGGTGCTGTGGGAGCAGTATGACCAGATGCGGGAGCAGACGGAAAAAAAGGAGGACAGGCAGTGGGAGGAGACCGAAACAGAGCGGGAAACGGAAAACAGGGAAACGGATCCGGAGACGGAAAAGAAGGAGACAGAAGCGCCAGAGACAGAGGCGGGGACAGAAACGGAGCCAGAAACGGAGACAGAAACGGAGACCCAGGAGGCAGCCGCGGTGCTTTTGGACAATCTGGCGGACTACGACTACCTGATGAATCACTTTTTTTCCGTAGATCCGGATACGACAGCGGATCCGGCCAGGATAGACGGAACCGCTTTCCTGACGGAGGATCTTACCATAGAGAAAAATCCCGGGGTACCCCAGATCCTGATTTATCATACTCACTCTCAGGAGACCTTCCTCGATTCGGAAGAGGGAAACGTAAATGACAGTATTGTGGGGATTGGAAATTATCTGACAGAACTGCTGGAAGAAAAGTACGGGTATCAGGTGATTCATGATACAGGCGTGTATGATCTGATAGACGGAGTGCTGGACCGGAGCGCGGCGTACGACTATGCCCGGGAAAGCATTCAGAAAATCCTGGATGAAAATCCCACCGTTGAGGTGGTCATTGATCTGCACCGGGACGGAGTGGACGGGATCCATTTTGTGACGGATGTAAACGGAAAAGATACGGCTCAGATTATGTTCCTGAACGGAATGTCCATGGACAGCCAGGGGCAGCCGGTATCCTACCTGCCCAATCCCTACATACAGGAAAATCTGGCTTTTTCTTTCCAGCTTCAGCTGGCCGCCAGCCGGAATTATCCCGGGTTTACCCGAAATATCTATTTAAAAGGCCAGCGGTATAACCTTCATCTTCGCCCCCGCTCCCTGCTGATTGAAGCGGGAAGCCAGTTAAATACGGTGGAAGAGGAGATGAACGCCATGGAACCGCTGGCGGATATTCTGAATCAGGTGCTGTCCGGAGAGCCCTCAGGAACAGAGGGCGCCGGATAAAGCGGCATCTGAGGCCAGTATTTTATTTGTCAAATTGGGTCAGGTTATACCGTTTGATGATGCTGCACAGTTTGGATACGTACTGAGGATCCGTGGCATACCCGCCTTTTTTGATCAGCTTAATGGTTTTTCTGTAATTTTTATTTCCCACCACCCCTTTATAGCGCAGCTTGTTTCCGTTTTTGGCGTAGCTTAAATAGGCGGAGTGGTCCGCCAGGCTCTCGGCAAAGCTGCTGTAAGAGCGGAAGGTATCGGTGATGGTGTACCACTTGTTGTTCAGATACTCTTTTGTCGTCTTTTTGAAGGTCTTTCCGTCCCAGGACGACTTCCAGGTGTTGCCGGAGAGAGAGGCCTTCATGCCGAACAGGTTATGGGCTTCCATGGCCAGGGAAGAAGTGCCGTAGCCGCTCTCCAGAATAGCCTGGGCCGTGGTGACGGAAGCCAGGATGCCGGATTTTTTCATGTCCCGGGAAGCCAGTTTGCCGATCGTCTGGATAAACTGTTTCTCCGTCATGGCGTCCCGGTTGAGAGAGCCGTCTTTGTTAAAATAGTACCGCTCTCCTTTGATGGTCACCCATTCGCTGGTATAGCGGGCCCCTTTTACGCCTTTTTTGCCGCTGGTGCGCAGATAGTACTTTTTCCCGTTAATGGTTTTCCATCCGGTGGCCATCCGGCCCTTTGTGCCTTTTTTGCTGCTTTTGAGGAAATAGAAATAGTTTCCCCCGATCTTTTTCCAGCCGGTGCACACGGCCCCGTCTTTTCCCAGATAATACGTTCCCTTATCAATGGTCTGCCAGCCGGTGAGCATCTTTCCCCGTTTTCCTTTTCCGGACTTTGTGGAGAAATAGTAGGTTTTGCCTTTGATGGTATGCCATCCGGTATAGAGCCGCCCGGTTTTTCCCTTTGCGCTGCTCTTATTTCCGTAATACCGGCTTTTGCCTACGGAAAACCATCCTGTTTTTACATAGCCGTTCTGATCAAAATAGTACCAGTGGCCGTTTATTTTCCGGAACCCTTTTTTGGCATAGGTTTTATTGGCGTACCGGTACCGGGTTTTTCCTTTTTTTACCACCCATTTTCCGGCGGACGAAGAGGTTTTGGATCCGGTGGCTTCCGCTCTCTGGCTGAAGGCGGGACCGGCCGCCAGCAGAAAAGCCAGGCAGAGCAGGGGAAGCAGGCGCCAGAGCCTTTTGGGACATAAAACGTGTTTCATTTGCTTATCCTCCATTCTATGCCTCTATTAGAACAGATTCAGCCCGGAATGTCCAGTATTTTTTGGGGGTTTCTCCGGTGGGGAATGACTGGACAAATAAGAAGGGAGTGTGTTACAATTCCAGATGATATTTTGAACAGGAGGAATGGAATTGGCCGGATTTGATCAGAGTAAAATCAGAAATTTTTGTATCATTGCCCATATAGATCACGGAAAGTCGACCCTGGCGGACAGAATCATCGAACAGACAGGGCTTCTGACCAGCCGTGAGATGCAGGATCAGGTGCTGGATAACATGGATCTGGAGCGGGAGAGAGGCATTACCATCAAAGCCCAGACCGTCCGTCTGATTTACCACGGAAAAGACGGAGAAGAATATATTTTTAACATGATTGACACGCCGGGCCATGTGGATTTTAACTATGAGGTGTCCAGAAGTCTGGCTGCCTGCGACGGAGCGGTGCTGGTAGTGGACGCGGCCCAGGGCATCGAGGCCCAGACCCTGGCCAATGTCTATCTGGCCCTGGATCACGATCTGGAGGTATTCCCGGTAATCAACAAGATTGACCTTCCCAGCGCGGATCCGGAGAGAGTGATAGCGGAGATCGAGGATGTAATCGGGCTGGAAGCTCAGGACGCGCCGCTGATTTCCGCCAAGACGGGACAGAATGTGGACCAGGTGCTGGAGCAGATTGTAGAGAAAATACCGGCTCCTCAGGGTGATCCGGACGCGCCTTTAAAGGCTCTGATCTTCGATTCCCTGTACGACGCCTATAAAGGCGTCATTGTGTTCTGCCGCATTAAGGAGGGAACCGTCCGCCGGGGAACCCGGATTCGCATGATGGCCACCGGAGCGGAGGCGGATGTGGTGGAAGTGGGATATTTTGGCCCCGGCCAGTTTATTCCCTGCGAGAGTCTGTCTGCCGGCATGGTGGGCTACCTGACGGCGAGCCTGAAAAATGTTAAGGAAACCCGGGTGGGCGATACGGTGACGGACGCGGCCCGTCCCTGCAGCGAAGCCCTTCCCGGCTATAAAAAGGTGAACCCCATGGTATACTGCGGCATGTATCCCGCGGACAGCTCCAAGTATCCGGATCTGCGGGACGCCCTGGAAAAGCTGCAGCTAAACGACGCCGCGCTCCAGTTTGAGCCGGAGACCTCGGTAGCCCTGGGATTTGGATTCCGGTGCGGATTTCTGGGCCTGCTCCACCTGGAGATTATCCAGGAACGGCTGGAGAGAGAATACAATCTGGATCTGGTCACCACGGCTCCCAGCGTAATCTACAAGGTGCACAAGACCAACGGGGAAGTGATAGACCTGACAAATCCCACCAACCTGCCGGATCCCTCGGAGATCGAGTATATGGAAGAGCCCATGGTCAGCGCGGAGATCATGGTGACCACGGAATTTATAGGCTCTATCATGGAGCTGTGCCAGGAACGGCGGGGCGTTTATATCAGCATCGAGTATATGGAAACCACGAGAGCTCTGTTGAAATATGACCTTCCGCTGAATGAGATTATTTATGATTTCTTTGACGCCCTCAAGTCCCGTTCCAGAGGGTACGCTTCCTTCGATTATGAGATGAAGGGATATGTGCGTTCCGAGCTGGTAAAACTGGATATTCTGGTAAACCGGGAAGAGGTGGACGCCCTCTCCTTCATTGTCCACGCGGACAGCGCCTACGAGCGGGGCAGAAAGATGTGCGAGAAGCTGAAAGAGGAGATCCCCAGACAGCTGTTCGAGATTCCCATCCAGGCTGCGGTGGGGGGCAAGATTATCGCCAGAGAGACGGTAAAGGCCATGCGCAAGGATGTGCTGGCAAAATGTTATGGTGGCGATATTACCAGAAAGAAGAAGCTGCTGGAAAAGCAGAAGGAAGGAAAGAAACGGATGAGGCAGGTGGGAAATGTGGAGATCCCCCAGAAAGCCTTTATGAGCGTTTTGAAACTGGACGACGATTAAAAACAGATGAGGTACAGCTATGTATGACTCTGAAACACCACTGGGGATATATGTACATATCCCCTTTTGTGTGCGCAAATGCCGCTACTGTGATTTTCTCTCAGGCCCTGCCGGCCGGCAGACCCGGGAACGGTATATACAGCGGCTGAAGGAAGAAATCGGCCTGTTTGAGCCGGAAGAGAACTGCCGGGTGGATAGCGTTTTTTTCGGAGGCGGGACGCCCTCCCTGCTGGAAGGGGAGGAGCTTGCGGGGCTGATGGAAAAAATAAAGGCGGCATTTCCCCGCAGAAATCCGGACTGGGAAGTGACGGTGGAATGCAACCCCGGGACGGTGACAGAGGATAAGCTGGCCGCATACCGGCAGGCCGGCGTCAACCGCCTCAGCTTCGGGCTTCAGTCGGCGGATGAGGAAGAACTTCGCGTACTGGGGCGCATCCATACCTGGAAGGAGTTTGAGCAGAATTACCGCCTGGCCCGCAGGATGGGATTTGAGAATATTAACGTGGATCTGATGTTTGGCCTCCCCGGCCAGACGGAAGAATCCTGGCGCAGCACGCTGGAAAAAGTGCTGGAGCTTAAACCGGAGCACATATCTGCCTACAGTCTGATCATCGAGGAGGGGACTCCCTTTTACCGGCTTTACGGGGAGGGGAGAACGCCTGATGGGGAGCCGGCTCTGCCGGATGAGGACGCGGAGCGGGCTATGTATAAGGAAACAGAGCGGATTTTAAAAAGAGCCGGCCTGAACCGATATGAGATTTCCAATTACAGCCTGCCGGGCAGGGAGAGCCGGCATAACTGCGGCTACTGGAGAAGAATACCCTACGCAGGGTTCGGCCTGGGTGCCTCTTCCCAGCTGAACCGTCTCCGCTTTAAAAATACGGATTCTCTGGAAGCCTATCTGGAGGGGGATTTTTCAAAAAGAGAAGTGCTGGTGCTGACCAGGGACAATGAGATTGAGGAGACCATGTTCCTGGGCCTGCGGATGATGGAGGGGGTAAACGTAAGGCGGTTTAAAGAAACATTCGGGACGGATCTGGAAGTCATCTACCGACCGCAGATAGAACGGATGGAGAAGCTGGGGCTTCTTGCGATTCGCGGCGGGAATCTGTGCCTTACGGAGCGGGGAATCGATGTGAGCAATCAGGTTCTGGCGGAATTCCTGCTGGATTAGGAAAAAATTTCCTTCACCGCAAAATCGTGTATCAGCCGGTAGGTATCCTCCGTAAAGTGAACGCCGTCTACGGTTTCAAACTCGTGGATGTTCAGGTAGGTACTGCAGTCCAGATACTGATCCGGGAACGCTTCCTGCAGCTGCTGATTAAAAGCGGCGATTTCTTCATTGGTGACCGGAAGATCCTCGCCTGTCACCGGATTGACAGACATATAATAGAAAGAACGGTCCGGATACAGCCGGGAGAAATTCCGGTACAGCTCCAGATACTGCTCGATCATATCCGGATCGTTTACGCCAAGATTCAGCACCACCGGCGAATCCGGCGATTCATCCATGGCTGCCTCCACCTGGGCAAGACCGGTTTCGGCAAACCAGCTGTAGCCCTCCCCCACAGCGCCCACGTAGGTGCAGCCGTCTCCGACTTCCATTTCTGCTTCTCCCATGCCCACTGTGCGGGAGTCTCCCACAAAAATCAGATGATGTTCCGGCAGCGGTTTGTCCGCGTCTTTCGCGGCTGCCAGCGCCCGGGCTGTCTGCCCGTCTTCTTCTGCGCCTGCCGTTTCAAAAACAAAGGAGGTTTCGCCTTCCCCGCGGCTGCTTTCTTCTTTTCCCATGGCGTTTTCCACTGTGCGCAGATTGACCATCAGGTAAATCCCCAGGCCGATCAGAACCACAATAATCACAACCGATACGACAACCCCCAGTACGGTCTGCTTTCTCATAAGCTGTTTCTTCCTTATCTTTAAACGTGTTTTACGGTCATATGACCCTGGTGTCATCATATCATGTTTCTTTTCGATGTCAATGAAAAGGCTCAGATTTTTTTCGACAGAAAATGGAAGTATGGAAGAAAAAAATTTTTGAAAAACTATTGACAAACCAAAACGGCTGTCATATTATAGTGCTGTGGATGTTAGCACTCTAGTTAAATGAGTGCTAACAGCCGGACAGACAAGACGGAGGGAGGGAATTCAAATGCAGCTGGATGAGCGGAAATGGATTATCCTGCAGGCGATCATCAAGACTTACCTGGAAACGGGGGAGCCGGTGGGTTCCAGAACCATTTCAAAGTACCCGGGACTGAATTTGAGCTCCGCCACTATCCGTAATGAGATGTCAGACCTGGAAGAGATGGGTTACATTATTCAGCCCCACACTTCCGCCGGCCGTATCCCTTCTGACGCGGGCTACCGTCTGTACGTGGACCGGATGATGGAAGAAAACGACCGGAAGATGGAGGAGAAAGACAAAGAAGTCACCGAGATGAAGGAACTGATGATCCGCAGACAGGACCGGATGGAACTGGTTTTAAAGCAGCTGGCGAAATTTCTGGCTGCCAATACCAATTACGCCACCATGATTACCGGACCTCAGTACCATCGGACAAAGCTGAAATTTATTCAGCTCTCCATTGTGGATGAGGGGCAGATCCTGGCAGTGATCGTGACAGAGAGCAATGTGGTGAAAAACAAGATGATCCACATGGAGCACGGCCTGGATCATGAGACCATCCTGAAGATGAACATTCTGCTGAACAGCAGCCTCAACGGCCTGACCATCGAGCAGATCAATCTGGCCACCATCTCCAAACTGAAGGAAGAGGCGGGCATACACAGCGAGGTGGTAAGCAGAGTGCTGGACGCGGTGGCAGAGGCGATCAGCCAGGAAGAGGATCTGGAGATTTATACCAGCGGCGCCACCAATTTTTTCAAGTACCCCGAACTGAGCGACAGCGAAAAAGCCAGCGAACTGATCAGTACCTTTGAGGAAAAACGGTCCCTGGCCAGTCTGATGGGAGAGGAAGAGGCAAATCCGGATGAACACGGCATTCAGGTGTACATCGGAAATGAGACGCCGGTTCCCACCATGAAGGACTGCAGCGTGGTAACCGCTTCCTACGAGCTGGGAGACGGGATGTACGGGCGCATCGGTATTGTGGGTCCGAAACGAATGGATTATGATAAGGTTGTTGGCGTTCTGAAAAATCTGACCCAGCAGCTGGATGAAATTTTCAAGAAAGATGAGTAGAAAGGTGGACGAAGCGCAGTGGCAGAGATGAAAGAAGAAAAAGCCATGGATCAGACCACAGACCAGGAAGTAAATTCCCAGGACGCCGGCGAAGCCGGTGAGCAGGAGGAAGCAGGGACTTCCGGACAGGAAGAGACCGGTGAAGAGATAAACCTGGAAGAAGAGGAACAGGAGGCTTCCGGACAGGAAGAAGAAGGTTCTGAGCAGGCCGGGACCAAAAAAGGCTTTTTCGGCAAGAAGAAAGATAAAAAAGATAAAAAAGATATTCAGATAGAAGAACTGACAGACCGGGTCCGCCGGCAGATGGCTGAATTTGATAATTTCCGCAAACGGACGGAAAAGGAAAAAGCGGCCATGTACGAGATCGGAGCCAGAAGCGTGATCGAGAAGATCCTTCCGGTGGTGGACAATTTTGAGCGGGGTCTGGCGGTGGAGGATGAAAATTCCCAGGATCCCTTTGTACAGGGAATGCAGAAGATATACAAGCAGCTGATGAGCACGCTGGAGGCCATGGAGGTGAAGCCCATCGAGGCGGTGGGCAAGGAGTTCAATCCGGATTTCCACAATGCGGTGATGCACGTGGAGGATGAAAATCTGGGAGAGAACATGGTGGCCGAGGAGCTGCAGAAGGGCTATATGTACCGGGATACAGTGGTGCGCCACAGTATGGTAAAGGTAGCGAATTAGACAGACAGAGAGTCCCGAAAGGGATGGTCTCTTTCAAATAAACAGATTATAAGACATACATCAATACATTTTGACAGGAGGAAATGATTATGGGAAAGATCATAGGCATTGATTTGGGTACAACGAATAGCTGCGTGGCAGTTATGGAAGGCGGAAAGCCGGTTGTAATTTCCAATACAGAAGGTTCAAGAACCACACCGTCCGTTGTGGCATTTACCAAGAACGGCGAGAGACTGGTGGGTGAGCCCGCGAAACGTCAGGCAGTGACCAACGCGGATAAGACCATCTCATCCATCAAGAGACATATGGGCACGGACTACCGTGTAACCATCGACGGAAAGAAGTATTCTCCCCAGGAGATTTCCGCTATGATCCTGCAGAAGCTGAAAGGCGACGCGGAGAATTATCTGGGAGAAAAAGTGACAGAGGCTGTTATCACAGTTCC
>DVOS01000060.1 GCA_018713435.1 Candidatus Merdiplasma excrementigallinarum | reverse complement strand
ACCACCAGCTGGCAGATCATCTTCTGTCCCGGCATCAGGCCGTCGGACCGGCGCAGCACTACCTTCAGGTAGTCATCCAGAAAACCGATAATGCCAAAGCCCAGTGTCAGAAAAAGGACCGGCACAATTCTGGGATAATCGTGGATAAAGAACAGGGAAGTGACCAGAATGCTGATCAGAATAATCAGTCCTCCCATGGTGGGGGTTCCCGCCTTTTTCAGATGGGACTGCACGCCCTCCGCCCGTTCTGTCTGTCCCACCTTCAGCTTTGTGAGAAAGGGAATCACCACGGGGCTTAAAAGCACGCTGATGGCAAAAGCCGCAAACAAAGGAATTACAATATCTGACTGAATGAACATATCACACCTCTTCGCTCTTGTTTTTTCTTTTCCTGATAGTTAAGTATAATTCTTTTTTCCCCATACTTCAATCTTTTTCTGTCCCGGTCTGCTCGATTCCCAGATAAGGAAGAATATTGGCGAAGATTCTCTGGATGGCAGGAGCCGCTATGGTGCCGCCGTAATACACGCCCTGGGGGTGGTTGATGATGCACAGCCCCAGAACCTGGGGATCATCCGCCGGCGCGAAGCCCAGGAAGGAGGAAATATAGATATTGGCGCTGCGGGGCAGAGTTTCGGAGGTGGCGGTTTTCCCGCCTATGCGGTACCCTTCCAGGTAGGCCCGGCTGCCGGACCCTTCCGACACCACCCGCTCCAGCAGATACCGGAGGGTTTCCGACACCTGGCCGGAGACAATCTGCTCTCCCCGGGGGTAGGAAAAAACCTGCTTTAAGACGCCCTGGCTGTCTTTTGCCTCCACCGCCAGGTGGGGCGTCACCCTTGTTCCCCCGTTGATCAGGGAACTTACCGTGGCCGCCAGCTGTACGGGAGTAATCTGAAAGGACTGCCCGAAGGCCATGGTGGCCAGCTCCACCTGCCCCACGTTTTCCTGCCGGTGCATGATGGTGGCCGCCTCTCCCGGCAGGTCGATCCCTGTTTTTTCCAGCAGGCCGAACTGTTCCAGATAGGCAAAGTACCGGTCCGTGCCAAGCCGCAGCCCTATCTCGATGAAAGCGGGATTGCAGGAATTTTCCACCGCCTCCGTGAAGGTCTGGGAGCCATGTCCCGTGGTTTTGCTGCAGCGAATCCTCCGATCCTCCACAATCTTATACCCGGGACAGTAAAAGGAATCCTCCAGGGAGACCGCCCCTTCTTCCAGCCCCGCCGCCGCGGTGATGATCTTAAAGGTAGAACCGGGCTCATAGGTGTCATTGATGCAGCCGTTGCGCCACATCTGATTCAGAGCTTCCTCTTCTGTTCCTTCGATTTCTTCCGGCAGGGTGAAGGGATCATTCAGATCAAATTCCGGAGTATTGGTCATCCCCAGGATTTCCCCGTTCTGGGGATTCATAATAATAATGGAGACGCTGTCCGCCCCTTTCTGCTCCAGAAGCCGTCTGGCCTCCTGCTCGATGTAGGTCTGTATATTATAATCCAAGCTGATCTGCAGGTCATCTCCGGGCACCGGCTCCAGCCGGCTCTCCCCCGCTTCCGGCAGTTCTATTCCTCTGGCGTCCGTCAGGGTCAGGATTTTTCCCGGCGTGCCCTGCAGGATCTGGTCATACTGCACCTCCAGACCGATAATGCCCTGGTTGTCGCTTCCGGTAAACCCCAGCACCTTGGAGGCCAGACTTCCAAAAGGATAATACCGTTTATAGTCCTCGTCCACCTTCACCCCGGCCAGTCCGTACTCCCGGATCCTGTCCCCCGTCTCCTTGTCCACGTTGGAGGCAATACGCTCCATGGAGCTGACCTTCTCCACCTTCTCCCTGACAGAATCCCGGGACAGTCCCAGCTCTGAGGCAAGGACATCGATCACCTTCCCCGGCTGTTCAATCTGGCTGTGCACCACGGAAATGGTGCAGACCGCCCGGTTATCCGCCAGAACCGTCCCGTTAGCATCCAGGATCCGGCCTCTGGCCGCCTTGATGGGGCGCTCCCGCTCATGCAGATCCTGGGCCTTCTCACTGTAATAGGCAGATTTTCCCAGCATCAGCCATCCCAGCCTCACCGCCAGCAGTGCCAGCGCCGCCGCGCAGATAAAAAAAACCAGGGCGGTCTTTTTTCTGTGAAATACCTGCAGCTTTCCTGATGGCATAAAAAAACCTCATAAAAGTTTTAATACAGTGTATTTCCGCTTTTATGAGGTTATGTCTGTTTATTGCTGGGAGGGTTCTTCATCCTCCAGGTCTTCATCTGTCACGCCGTCCCAGGTGGTTCCTTCTTCTTCCCCGTCGTCCACATCCTGGGGCGGAGTCGCCATATCCGGATTATCCACCTTGGGGTCAATATTTTCTTCCGGATTCTCCAGCACCTTCACATTGCCCCAGGCATCCACCGGATTTCCGTCCTCATTCACATAGGCCCCTTCCACCGGGATATTGTCCCCGTGAACTACCACGCCTTCCTCATTGATCCAGGCGTCATTGTAAAGATTTCCGTAGGTGTCAAAGGCCTGGAAGGTTTCATGGTTGGTGCCGCCCTCCACCACCTGATCCCGGGTCATGCCCAGCTCCATCAGCAGCTGGTCCGTGATCTCCTCGGTGGGGTACAGTCCCAGATAGGGGAACAGCTCTGTGGCGATCTGCCGGAACAGGATCTGGGGGTAGGAGCTGTCTGCCTGGTTTGCCACATTGGGCTCATCGATTACCACATAGACCACCACTTCCGGATCGTTGATGGGAGCGGCTCCGATGAAGGATACCAGGTACCGGCCCGCCGCCCGCTGTCCGGTTTCTTCATCAATCTTCTCCGCCGTTCCTGTCTTTCCGCCGGTGCGGTAGCCGGGAACTCTGGATTTTCGTCCCGTACCTTCCTGCACCGCTGTCTCCAGGTAACCTCTTACCAGGCTGGATACCTGGGAGGAGACGGGCTGGCGCAGCAGCAGCGGCTCCACGTTTTTCTCCACGCTGCCGTCCGCGTTCAGCACCTGCTTTACCACATGGGGCTGATAATAATATCCCCCATTGATTACCGCCGAAAAAGCGGCAGCTTCCTGAATCATGTTACAGGTATAGCCCTGTCCGAAGGTACAGGTGGCCAGCTCTACCTCGTGCATGGTATTTTCATTGTACACCACGCCCGCGTTTTCATTGGGCAGGTCAATGCCTGTGGCGCTGCCGAAATTAAAAAGGCTCTGGTATTCACAGAACGCGTCGATCCCCATCTTCATGCCGATCTGCATCAGGGCGTCGTTGCAGGAGTTTACGATGGCGTACTCCAGGGTTTCATCCCCATGGGCTCCCGGCCACACATCGCAGTGGATGTCCGTATCCGTGATAAACTCTCCGCCGTCGCAGTAAAAGTAATCCCCGTCCGATACGGCCCCCACTTCCAGAGCGGACGCCACCGTGATGGGCTTCACCACAGATCCCGGCTCAAAGCTGGTGGAAACGCAGAAATTGCTCCACATGGTATTCAGGGCTTCCACATACGTATCTTCATCCATAGCCCGAACCTCGGCGCCCGTATAAACGGAGGTAAGGTCATAGGGCTCGTTCAGATCAAATTCGGAGTTGGTAGCCATACCCAGGACTTCCCCGGTGTTGGGATCCATCACCACCACGCCGATGTTTTTAGCCCCTTTGCCATCCTCCGTGTCTTCTCCGTAGGTCTCGTCAAACTCCTGGATATATTTCTCGATAATCTGCTGGATGTTCATATCCAGGGTCAGCACCAGGGTCTTTCCGTGCTCCGGCTCGATGGTGGTTCTCTCAAATTCTGAATCTTCATTCAGATACCCGAAGGTACGGCCATTGGTGCCGTTGAGCAGATCATCATAGTAGGCTTCTACCCCGCAGGTTCCCTGGTCAATATCATTGGAAAATCCCACCACATTGCTGGCCAGGGTGTCATAGGGATATACCCGGTTATACTGCTCTTCAAACCATACGCCGGTCACATTCTGCAGTTTTTCTCGCTGGGTATCCGACAGTTCCCGGTCCTCATCCAGAGAAACATAGTCCTCATAGGCCTGCTTCTGCTCCTCAGTGGCATCGTACAGCACTACCTGGTACTGGCTGTCCCGGGTAGCCTCGTTCTCAATCCGGTCCCGCACATCCGCCTCGTCCAGCCCCAGAGCGGAGCATACCGCGTCAATCGTAGGCTCAATATAATCCTCATTGCTGTTGATAGCGTAGCAGTCCAGCACCACATTGTACACCCGTTCGCTTCTGGCCAGGATAATGCCGTTGGCATCCTGAATCTCTCCCCGGCGGTAGGGAATGGTCTGACTGTCATAGCTCTGCTGGGACAGCACCTGCCTTGCGTACTGATTGCCGCTCTTGGCCGTGATCACCGTGATCCGCAGCAGCAGAACAACCAGCATGAATAAAACGAATGCAAATATAGCCGTCAGCTTTATTTGCATTCTTTTATTGAATCTTCGTTCTTTTTTTTCTCTGTGTCTTACATTCGCCAAACTATCACCTTTTACTCTGCGGGAACATCCTGGTACTGTTTCACGTAATCGCTCTCAGAAGGCTGGTAGGTATAGATCTGATCCTCAGAGGGATAAGACATTCCCAGCTCATTGATGGCCACATCCTTTACATGCTCCAGATCCACCGATGAAACAATGCTGTTGTACTGGGCATCGTTCTCCAGCTTCATCTCGCTCAGCTGCGTATTCAGGGCGGTTACCGTCTTCTGATAGGTAGTGTTCTGGGACTGCAGCTTCAGATAATTGATGCAGACCATCACAGTAATCACGGCGGCAGCTGTCAGAAATACCACGTAGCTCAGATTCATCTGAAGAGCCCGGGCCCGCTTCTGCCGCACCGCGCTGCTGGTTCTGGGTCTTCTCTCTTCCCTTCTCTCCGGTACACGCTCCAGCTTTCTGACTGTATTTCCGTCAATGTACGCTCCCACTCGTCCGTATCCGGAGGATACAGCCTGTCTTTTTCTTACTGTTGTTCTTGTCTGGGTTCTTGCCATAATGTTCCGCCTTTACTAATGCTCTACTGCTTTTTCCTCTCAAACACCCTCAGTTTTGCGCTCTTGGCGCGGGGATTTCTCTCTATTTCCTCTGTTCCCGGGACAATGGGCTTTTTTGTGATCACACTGCCCCTGGATTTTCTTCCGCATACGCACACCGGAAATTCCGGCGGACAGATGCAGGGATTTTCATTTTTTCTGAATATGCTCTTTACGATCCGATCTTCCAGGGAGTGGAAGGTAATCACGCAGATCCTTCCTCCGTCATTCAGCAGATCAATCAGATCATCCAGAGAATCCTTCAGTACATCCAGTTCATGGTTTACCTCAATGCGTATCGCCTGAAACGTCCTTTTGGCCGGGTGTCCACCCACCATTCTGGTTTTCGCCGGTATGGCCGCTTTTATAATATGAATTAACTCCCCAGTCGTTTCAATTATTTTTTCCTGTCTGGCTCTTACAATATGCCGGGCAATGTTCTTGGCGAATCGGTCTTCCCCGTAATCCCGGATGATGCGGTAAAGCTCCATCTCGCTGTAGTCGTTCACAACATCCCTGGCTGTCAGAGACTGCCTCTGATCCATCCGCATGTCCAGCGGCACGTCCTCTCTGTAAGTAAACCCGCGGTCGGCCTGATCCAGTTGATAGGAGGAAACCCCCAGGTCCAAAATGACTCCGTCTATGGATGTAATTCCAAGCTTTGCAAGCTCTGCTCTCATATGGCAGTAATTGCTGCGCACAATCGTAGCTTTGCCCGCGAATTCCTCCAGGCGCCTTCCTGCCGCTTCAATGGCCGCAGCGTCCTGGTCGATCCCGATCAGCCTTCCCCCCTGGGAAAGCCTTCTGCAGATCTCATAGGAATGGCCGCCGCCCCCCAGTGTACCGTCCACGTATATGCCTTCCGGCCTGATGCGCAGATTTTCAATGCTCTCTTCCAGAAGCACAGACTGATGACAAAATTCCATATCATCCTCCCCCGGCATCATCATATGACGAGCCCAAGCTGTGTCATCTGTTCCGCGATATCATCCATATCGCCGCAGGCATTGTTCTCTGTCCATTTATCCTTGCTCCAGATCTCAATCCGGTTCAGCATACCGGCCAGCACAACGTCTTTATCCAGACCAGCAAATTCTCTCAGCGTTGCCGGCAAGAGAATTCTCCCCTGCTTGTCCAGTTCGCAGGGCGTGGCGCCTGCTACAAAGAAACGGGTAAACTGTCTGGCACCCTTCTGGGTAAGTGGCAGTGTCCGCAGCTTCTCCTCGAAGGCCTGCCATTCGTCCTGGGGAAACACAAAGAGGCAGCCGTCCAATCCCTTTGTCACAATAAATTCTTCGCCTAACTGTTCTCTGAATTTTGACGGGATAATCAGCCTGCCTTTGGTGTCCACTGTGTGGTTGTATTCACCCATGAACATCATTGACTACCTTCTTTCGAAGTTGAGAGTCAGGAACAGGCCGCTCTTTTTCTCCCCGGAGCGCCACTGTCCCTCCCTTTTGACCCACAACTCACCACTTTCTACCACTTATGGGTCTATTCTACCCCACAAACGTATAAAATACAAGAGGTGAAATATTAAAAAAGTGTGACAAGCCCTGCCCCGACAGGTTTTTTACCGTCAAAGAGGGCGCCCCGCCATGAAATTCATAGCAGGACGCCCTCCGTCTGTCGTTTTCTTTCTATAAATAATGCTTTTTCTTCTGTAAAGCCGGGTTCAGCAGGCAGCCGGCCTCTATTCTATCCCGGTATCTCTGTTAAAATCTCCAGTTTAAATCCTTCCCACAGATCCGAGGATACGTTCCAGTCCCGCAGATCCGTTACGATTTTATGATAGAAGGCCTGGCCGCCCCGAACAATATCGTAGGTTCTGGCGTCCCCTCTGGCCTCCAGATGACGGCCGAAGCTGCAGTTCTGCACGTCCTCCGGTCCGTAATCATCCACATCCCCGTCCGGCCAGAAAATATACAGTCTGGGGATCTGGCAGGCGTCTTTCGCCTCCCGTCCCGCCAGCTCCAGCAGCTTCCGTCCCGTTTTTTCGTAACAGGTAAACACATGGGCGTAGCGCCACACGGTTCTGGTAAAATCCGATACCCGAAACTGGCCCAGCCACTCCTCGTCCATCATTCCGTCCGGCGCCTCCCTGGAAATAATCACCACCAGGGGGAAGGCTCTCTCCGGATCCTTCAGCGCCCTCTCCATCTGCGGGAACTGTTCTTCCCGGAGGATCCGCCGACGGTTGGCGCAGTCGATCCCGTTAAAAATCCCCACGCTGTCCACGATCATCTTGTAATAGCCGGGATAGCTGAAAAACATGGCTCCCGTATCCTGCACCGTCCGCTGCTCCTTCTCCGGCTCCGCGTAGCCGTTGCACACCTTTAAAAACACCCGGTCGTCCTCTCCCACTTCCAGGCAGGATTCCGAGTACCAGATCCGTCCGCCCACATCCAGATCCATGTGGCGCACGTGCATGTTCATCCGCTGTTCCTTCGGATTATAATTCACCGCCACATGGTAGGCCAGGATGTCCGCGTGGTAGGTGGACACCTCCTGGGGCATGTTCTTAAACAGCCCGCCGTACTTCTGCACGATCCACTGGTAAATCACAGCGGCGGACCGCTCAAAGATCTCCGATGCGCTCACCGGATGGTCTTCCTTCATCCGGCTGCCGTCGATCTGGGTTTTCATCTGGAACACATTGTGCCGGGTGAGAGGCTTCATCTCATAGTGGCGGGACTCCGCCACGCTCTCCTCCCTGCCGTCATTATACACGTCCCGCTCCTTAAAGATGGCCGTCAGGCGGCTGTCATGGAACTGACTGTCGTTTAACAGCGCGATAATCGTATTCACGTTGATGGGAATCTTCCGGCTGCGCCGCAGCAGCTGTTCCACCAGCACCGGCTTCTTTGTCTTGTAGATCCGCTTGGCCAGGTTGTCCACCTGCTCCAGGTCTTCATTCAGCAGCTGCTCCACTTCCGGGTACAGGGAGGCCTCCCCCAGCTTCAGCCGGAAATGGCTCTTGATCATATCGCTCCACCTGCCGGACTTGTAGAGAGAATGGCCCAGATCCTCAAACAGCGTCACCATGGACTTGTCGCACAGCTCCAGCGTAGCCAGGATGCTGTTGAAATACCGGGAGAATCCCTTGTAGTCTTTCCACAGTTCCTCCCCCTTGTAGCGCATGTCATGCTCAATCTCATGCCATCCCTCAAAGAACATGGTCTTTATCTGAATCTCAAAGGTATCGTCTATGTACATATCCCAGGTGTCCGGGGAGATCTCGGACCGCAGGTATTCCGGCAGCCGGCACACCCCGTTCAGCTTTGTGGGCTTAAACTCCTCCTCGCTGCGCTCCGAGGTGGACCATCCCAGCACATCGAAGGTGTTTTCCATGATATTCCGGCAGATATCCACGTCATCGTCAAAGTACAGGTTCACCCGCACGCCCACCAGATCCTGCAGCTTGCCGCCTCCGTTTCCGTAATCTTTCAGTTCAAATTTATGGGCCATGGAAGCAGCCGTCTTAATCCGGGAAAACACCCTGAAATAAAGGCCGCACTGTTCCAGCCGGTCGCTTATAATCCGTTTCAGATCCTGTTCCACGATAGCAGGAACCTTCACTCTCGCTGCCAGCTCCTCCTTCGTGAACAACGCTCTTCCCTGTTCACTCAACTGTATCACACCACCCATCCTGTTTTTCCTCTGCTAGTATAACAGATTTTCCCTGAATGCAAAACCCCTGTTCCGGAAAAAGTTGCGTTTCATCCCTTCCCCCATCTCATCCAGAAACCCAGCAGGCTGCCCAGCATTTTTCCGGCAGCCAGGCTGATTACAATGAGGCTCTTCCCCTTTGTTACGCCCAGCCGGCGCAGGAATACAGGAAACACATGGAGAAGCTCCGCCAGCGCCATAATCCAGCCTCCCACAAAAATCCCCCAGAACACCCCCGCCGCCGCAAGAGCCGCTTCCCCCAGGCCCACCGCCGGGGTATATACGGTAAGCAGGCTGCCGGCCAGGCCCCCCAGACAGATGGCGGTTTCAAAGCCTTTTGCCGCTTTTGCCGTATGGGTAATGCCGATGAACCGCTCCGTAATGCCAAGGCCCACCGTCAGCGCCACCACGCCTCCCGCTACCAGAGCCCCGGCAGCCCCTCCTACGAGCAGGAGGAAAAGGCCCGTTCCCGCCTGTGCCAGTATCTCCATCACGCTCCTTCTCCTTCCTTTTCGTCCCTCTCCCGGCTCTCAATCAGGGTGGTGTCAATTTCATCCTCGTAGGTGCGCATCTCCACCTCCAGAGGCGTGGGATCCGATGTGATTTTGCGCTTCCCGAAGTGATTAAAAAACAGGACGATGCCGGCTCCCAGGCCCAGGGAGTAGGACAGCTCCAGAATGGTAAAGCCGTCGGAGGTTCTGCCGGTAAAGAAATGATAAACCTGGCCGAACAGTGCGGTGATCCCCACGTCGTTGTGAAAAGCCATAATGGAAAAGGCTGCCCCGAAAAAAGTGAGCAGGCAGACAAAGCCTGTCTTGAGCCAATGCCGGATCTCCCCTTTTCCCGTTTCTTTTTCCAGCGTCAGGATAAAATCCGCTTCCCCCAGATTCACCACGGGGATACCCGGATATTTTTTCTGTACCGCGTCCAGCACCTCCAGTATGGAGTATACGTATCTGCCGGGGCCGGTGATCCGGCCGGCCGGCAGCTTAAGCTTTCCGGCCTCCCGCTCCAGGCCGGGATTTCCCGGACAGCGCAGGTCGGCAATCTGCCCCAGCCTTACTTCCTTTCCCGGAATTTTTATATTTTTATCAATTTTCAGATACAGGATGTCCATGCGTTCGCCTCTTTTTTCACCAGCGTTGCCATTTCCCCCTGGTTCCGTTTCCCGGAATACCAGAACAGATACACGATGCCCGCTGCCAGGGCCAGTATCACCGCCAGCATCCCGCAGGTATGCAAAAATTTTTTCATGGCTGTCAGCTCCTTTATTTTTCTGCTTTTAGTATCTGAAAAAAAAGGAACTTTATGCGCCGGGAAATAAAAGTCTATATTTCTCCTCTCATTTTCCGGAGTATTTTTTTCTCCATCCTGGAAACCTGTACCTGGGAGATTCCCAGCTCTTTTGCCGTCTCCATCTGGGTTTTGTCATGGAAATACCGCAGGTCGATGAGCTGGCGCTCCTCCTCTTCCAGAATCTTTAGCAGCTGCTCCAGAAGCATGTGATTAAGCACCCTCTCATTGGCGTTTTCCTGTTCCTCTATCTTATCCAGCAGCAGCGCGGAGCCGCCCTCCTCCCGGGAAACCGGACGGTACAGGGAGTCCACCTGGGCAGAGGCTTCCAGGGCCAGCATCATCTCCTCCCTGGAAAAATCCAGAACCGCCTCCAGTTCCTCCAAGGCCGGCTCCCTGCCCAGTTTTCCCTCCAGCTCCTCCCTGGCGGCATAAATCCGGCAGGCCCTCTCCTTCAGGGAACGGCTCACCTTAATCATGCCGTCGTCCCGCAGAAAGCGCCTTATCTCGCCGGTAATCAGCGGCACCGCGTATGTACTGAACTTCACATCGTACCGGACGTCAAATTTGTCTATAGCCTTCAGAAGTCCGATGCTGCCGATCTGAATCAGGTCCTCCGCCTCGCATCCCCGTCCCCGGAACCTTCTTGCCACTGTAAAAACCAGTCCCAGGTTTTCCTCCACCAGCCTCTCTCTCGCCGCTTTATCTCCCTGGTGAGCCTGTTCAATCAATGCAAGCGTGCGCTCCATGCCAGTTCCCGCCACTCCTCCTGTCTGCTTTATTCATATTTGGGTTCTGTCCGGCCGATGGTTTTTGTCATTCTGACCCTGGTTCCCCGGCCGGGCGCCGAATCCACCTCCAGCGTATCCATAAAAGCCTCCATGAATGAAAATCCCATGCCGGACCGATCACAGTCCTCCCGGGTGGTAAACATGGGTTCCATGGCCCGGGCCACGTCCTCAATTCCTTTTCCCCCGTCTTTTACCTCTACAAAGAGGGTCTGTCCGCTGATCCGGCATTCCACCGTTATTTTCTTCACCGCTCCCTCATAGCCGTGGATGACGGCGTTGGTAACCGCTTCCGAGAGAGCGGTCTTTACATCCGCCACCTCCTCCAGCGTGGGATTTAACTGCGTCATAAACGCGGCCACCGCCACTCTGGCAAATCCCTCGTTGCAGGAACGGCTGTCAAACTCCAGTTTCATTTCGTTTTCCCCACTCATCTGGCTCCCCCTTACAATAATCCGGACTGCCTGGGCAGATCCTCATAGATATCCATCACTTTATAGATCCCGGACATGGTCAGCAGCCTGCGAATCCGCTCGCTGACCCGGATGGCAATCACCGTGCCGCCCATAAAGCGGATATTTTTATATCTGCCCACAATCATTCCGATGCCGGAGCTGTCCATAAAGCCGGTCTGCTCAAAGTCAAACACAATCCGCCGGATATTTTCTTCCTGAATCAGCCTGTCCGCCGTCTCTTTCAGCCGGCTGGCGCTGTGGTGGTCCACCTCGGCAGGCAGATGGATAATCAGGCTGGTGCCGGTAATCTGAAATTCTTTTTCCATACAGTCTTCCCTCCCTGCTTTTGATTCCCTTTTCGCCCATGCGAAAAGGCTGGCACGATTTTTTCATGCCAGCCTCCGCTTCGAGGTTTCTCTTCTGTTTTGTTTCCGCTCTTTTTACGGCCTAGTAGCCCAGCGGATTTCCGTACATATCGTAGTTCAGCCCTGTGTAGGGATCGGTCCAGGCCACATCGGCCGGATCATAAGCCGGGTAGGAAGTCTGTCCGGTGGAAGTGCCGTCCTCCTGCCATACGGTAATGCCGCCGGTGCCGTCTCCGGCGCCGGTATCTGTGGTTCCGCCCTGGGCGCTTCCATCCTGGGCCTGCCCCTGATTCTGCATGGAAGCCTCTCCCTGGGTTCCCGCTTCTGTCTCGCCGGCAGTTCCAGTGCCGCTATTTCCCACATACCCCTGTACCTGGGATGCCTGGCTGGTGCCGGGGAACTCTGTCACAATCTGAGTGAATATCTCGTTTGCCTTCTGGGTGTCACCCTGGTTATAGTAGGCAAAGCCCAGATAGAACAGGGCGTCCACATAACTGGCGTTTGTCTTTTCCGGGTCTGACTCCACCGCCAGCTGAAGCTGCTGGGTCGCCGTAGCATAGTCTCCCGCCACATAGGCAGTGGTTCCCGCCGTGTAATACTGGGCAAACAGGGAACTGCTCACCGCGCCGGAAAGGCCCTCATAAAGGGCTTTGGCGTTCCCGTCAAAATCGTCCTCCCGCAGGCCGGCCAGGGCGTCCGCCGCTCCGTTCTGATCCCCGGACACATACAGGGCCGCCACTCCCATCAGTTCATCGTAGCTGTCCGCCCGGGCCAGGGCATTGTCCCGCTCCAGATTTGCCTGATCCGCCTGATCCGCATAGGAATCGATGTCGTCCTGCAGATCCTGGAGCCTTGCCTGTTCGGACGCCAGCTTGGTATTGGCATCCGTCACCTGCTGATTGGCGCTGGCCTGGATGCTCTGCCTGCTGGCAGGCACTGCCATGAACCACACAATCGCGCCCCCCAGCAAAATCCCCAGAGCGATATTGATAAAGGTGGCCACTGTGGAACTGTCCCGGAATGTGGTAGGCTGAATAATCGTCTCATTGCCGCTGACATAGCGCAGGGTGCCGCCCCTCTCCTCCGGTTCCGGCGTCTCCCTCCGGCGCTTTCGGGCCGTCAGGGTGGTGGCCTTTCCTGTCGCCTCCTCGATCTCGGTCAGATAGCGCAGGGTGGTGGTATCCGTATTGTCCACCGCCGCCGCCTTTTTCAAAAGCCGCCTTGCCTTTTCATAGTCCTGGTTCCGGATATAAAGCAGGGCCAGAAGCTGGTAAGCTTTCACCAGTTTGGGGTTCTGGGAAATCACCTTCTTCAGCTGTATCACCGCCATGTCCTCATTTCCCTGCCGGCAGTACTCAATGGACTGGTTATATTTCCGGATCGTCTGGTTGATCACATCCAGACGGTTTTTATTATTCTGCAGCTGGGAGATATAGTGGTCCGCCAGGTTTCCCTCCGGCATCAGGTTTTTGCTGATCACCCATTCGCAGAGGGCGGATACCACCTCTCCCGTCTCAAAATAGCAAAGCCCCAGCAGGTTTCTGGCGTCAATATTTTCCTTATTGAACTTCAGGCTCTGCTTCAGGCAGGTAATGGCGCCGGACAGGTCCCGCACGGACGCCTTCTCCAGCCCCCGGTTGTACAAAAGATTGGAAATGCGCACGATCCGTTTCTGAAGCGTCACATCCGCCCCGCAGCCGGGGCAGTAGTCAATAGCTGCCAGGGGCGTGTTGCAGTATATACATCTCATAATACTCCCCCTACTTTTTCTTCTGCTTTTCTTCCTTCTGCATTTCCTTTAAAATATCCGTCACATCCGTCAGATCCCGGCTGTAAATGGCATCCTCCGCTTCATTCACATCCATGCTGGGATGAAATTTTTTCAGTTCCTCTTCGTAATTAATCATGTATACTCTCCTTATAGGTTCCGCAGCCTTACGCCCTCAGTGCTTCTGCACCGTCTGTTTTTCGATGATGGCCTTGATCTCTCCCACCAGATAAAGGGATCCGGCGCAGAAGAGCATGCCCGCTCCCCTCTGCTCCAGGGCAAGGGAAAAGGCCCGCTCCACATCCGGCTCCGCGTATACGGCCGCGTCTGTATATTTTCTGAATAGGTCCGCCAGACGGGAGGCTTCCACTTTTCTGTCCCCCTCAATCTGGGTGGCCACAATGGAAGTAAAATTGGCCTCCCGACAGATCTCCTGTATCATCTCGTCATAATCCTTTTCCACCACCGCGGAAAACAGCAGGGATACCGGCCAGCGCTCCTGCACTGTCTTCACGGTTTTCAGAAATTCTTCAATCCCCGCGGCATTGTGGGCGCCGTCCAGCACAACCCCCGGCATGACCGTCTCCATCCGGCCGCCCCAGCGGGTGTTTTCAATGGCTTTTACCACCGTCTCATCTGAAATCTGTTTCCCGGGGTCGATCACCCGGGCCGCCATCATGGCCATGGAGCTGTTCACCACCTGGTATTCCGCCAGGTAGGGCACCCGCACCAATTTGTATTCATAATACCTGTTATTCAGCACAAAATCAATGCTTTTATCCGTCCGCGCCGAAATTTCGGCCATCTGGCCGTAAAACGGAATCAGGGGCGCGTGCATTTCCTCCGCTTTCTTTCGGATCACCGCTTCCGCCTCCCGGTTCCTGCCGTCATAGATCACCGGCACCCCTTCTTTGATGATGCCCGCCTTCTCTCCGGCTATCTCAGGAATGGTATTCCCCAGGTATTCCGTGTGGTCCAGGCTGATGGACGTGATCACTGTGGCGATGGGATGGCGGACCGTGTTGGTGGCGTCCAGCCTTCCCCCCAGCCCGGTTTCCATCACCAGGTACTCTGCCTTCTCCCTGGCAAAAATCACCATGCCCACGGCAAACAATATCTCAAAATAGGTGGGATGGCTAAACCCATCCGCCACCATTTCGTCTATCGCTTTTTTTACGGTCCGGAATCCCTCCAGGAACACCTGGTCGGACACCGGCTCCTGGTTGATCTGGAATCTCTCGTTAATCTTCACCAGATGGGGAGAGATAAACAGGCCCGTCCGAAAGCCCGCCTCCTGAAGAATGGAAGCGGTAAAGGCACAGACCGATCCCTTCCCGTTGGTGCCTGCCACATGAATGATTTTATATTGTTCCTCCGGATGCCCCAGCCGCGCAAGCAGCTCCGCCGTGTTTTCCGGCTTGTTCTTTTTGGTAAATTTCGGCACATCCGCTATGTAACTGACTGCTTCTTCGTAATTCAATCTTTTGTCCTTCTTTCTGCTGCGTCTTACTTTCCATGCTCCTGATTTTAATATCTGCCGGCTCAAGATTCAAGCAGTTTTTTTCGCAAGTTTCGCCAGTCTTTTCTATAGACACCCCTGCCCGGCCATGGTATACTGTACCTGTAGAGTTTTATCAGAAACTTTATAAACGAACAGGAGAAAAGGAGAAAAAGAGTATGAGAAAAAGAAATTTTCTGATTTCAGCCACACTTTTGGGCGCTGCCTCATTTATGCTGACAGGTTTTGACAGCGCAGCTACCGTAGAGGATGTCATGGCAAAATATATGGAGGCCTCCCAGTCTCTCACGGAATTTTCCGCCGATGCCACCTTAAACGCCCAGATCGGAATTGATATGTCTTCCGATGCCTCCGGCACTTCCACACTTTCCGTAGGCGGTACCGGAGATTTCACCATGGACTATAAGCTGGATCCTCTGACCTTCGGTATGTCCGGAAATCTGGATATTGGCGCCATGGGCGTGGAACAGAACATGAATATGCAGATATACATGGTACCTGCTGACGGCGGCGCCTATGAGCTCTATACCTATATCGACGACGGCAGCGGCGCCGGCGGTGCCTGGGAGTACGAAACCTCCACCGTGGACGAAGCCGAGATGGAAGAAGTTATCAGTTCCATCATGGAAGCTCAGAAAAGCATGGATCTGTCCACACTGCCCGGAACCTGGTCCCTGGGAGAGGAGGCAGTGGACGTAAACGGCACCTCCTGCTACCAGCTGCTCTACACTGTCACCTATGATGATCTGTCTGATCTGATTGCGGACGCCATGAGCGCCTCCGGGGAAACCATGAGCGAGGAAGACGCAGCCATGCTGGCTCTGGTGATGAACGGCCTTGTCTTTAACGTTGAAGTCGATGTGGACGCAGCCACCTATCTGCCCATGCGGATGCACATGGATATGGACGGCAGCGACCTGTCCGGCATCAACTCCCTGCTTTCCATCGTGATGGCTTCCTCCTCCACTGACGAATCTGTCAGCATGCCGGATATAGAGCTGAACATCAGCGACCTGTATCTGGAGGCAGTCTATGATTACTCCACACCGGTAGAGGTTACCGTTCCCGATGAAGCGCTCCAGGCAAAGGACAGCACCGATGGCAGCCAGTCTGATGATCTGGAAGATGCCATGGAGGACTCCCTGGAGAGCATCGAGGATGCCCTGGAGAGCGAAGCAGAATAGTTCCTGCTGCGGATTTACAGTTTCCCGGTTCTGTGCTATCCTTAATTCTGCAAATTACAGATGAGGAGTACAGAAGTTATGGAAAAGAAAGCAAATCATTTTTCTGGACAGATCGGTTTCGTTCTGGCCGCCGCCGGAAGTGCCGTAGGCGTAGGCAACCTGTGGCGCTTCCCCTACCTGGCGGCCAAGGACGGGGGCGGTCTGTTTCTTATTGTCTATCTGGCGCTGGTGCTGACCTTCGGCTTCACCCTGCTGACCTCCGATATCGCCATCGGACGCCGCACCAAAAAAAGCGCCATCGGCGCCTACACCCAGATGCACCCGAATTGGAAATTTTTAGGCATCCTCACCTTTCTGGTGCCGGTGCTGATTATGACCTACTACGCGGTCATCGGAGGCTGGGTTACCAAGTATGCCGTTGTCTATCTGACGGGAGCGGCCGACGCGGCGGCGGGGGACAGCTACTTTACCGCCTTTATCTCCTCCCCGGTGGTATACGCCCTGCTGTTTATGGGAATCACCGGTTTTATTGTGTACCGGGGAATCCAGGGCGGCATCGAGGCGGTCTCCAAATGGATGATGCCCATTCTCCTGGTGCTGGTCGTGGTGATTGCCTTTTATTCCCTGACCATTTCCCACACAGATGAGAACGGACAGCTTCGCACCGGCCTGCAGGGACTGCTCTATTACCTGACGCCCCATGTGGAAGGGCTGACGGTGAGCCGTTTTCTCCAGATCCTGCTGGACGCCATGAGCCAGCTCTTTTTCTCCCTCAGCGTGTCCATGGGAATCATGATCACCTACGGCTCTTATGTAAAACCGGAGGTCAACCTGAACCGGGCGGTCAATCAGATTGAACTGTTTGACACCGGCGTGGCCCTGTTCGCAGGCGCTATGATCGTCCCGGCCGTATTTGTATTTTCCGGCACAGAGGGAATGAGCGCCGGTCCCAGCCTGATGTTTGTATCCCTGCCAAAAGTTTTTGCCGCCATGGGAGGGGCCGGCGTTGTGGTGGGCGTGCTGTTCTTTGTCACCGCCATCTTCGCCACTCTTACCTCCTGTATCTCCGTACTGGAATCCATCGTGGCAAACTGCATGGAAATTTTTCACACCAGCCGGAAAAAGACGGTTCTGGTCCTGTCCGTTATTTACCTGGCGGCTTCCGCCGTGATTGCCCTGGGCTACAGCCTGTTTTATTTTCAGGTTACCCTGCCAAACGGCACCTCCGGACAGCTGCTGGATCTGATGGACTATATCAGCAACAGCGTGATGATGCCTCTCATCGCCCTTCTCTCCACCATCCTCATCGGCTGGGTAAGAACCCCCGCCTTTGTGATTGAGGAGATGGAAAGCAGCGGCCATACCTTCCGGCGCAAAAAGATCTATATTGTCATGATCCGCTATATCGCTCCAATCCTGATGTTTATCCTGTTCCTGCAGTCCACCGGAATTCTGTAAAACAAAGGAAAGAATCCGGATATTCCCGCATATAGATAGAGAGAATGAAACCTTCTTCCAAAGGGCGCGGATATGAAACGATTTGGCCGAAAACAGATGCTGCTGCGAAAAACTGCCGGGTATCTGCGGGGTCCTTCTATTCTCCTGCTTTGCGCGCTGCTGTTTTTTGCCGGCATGCGCCTCACCAGCCGGCAGTCCCGGGCGGTCAGCGCTATGGCAGACCAGCGGGAACTTCCGGTTTACTGCGTCCAGACGGACAGTCCCCAAATTGCCCTGTCCTTTGACGCTTCCTGGGGAAATGAGGAAACCCAGCATCTTCTGGATATTCTGGCCGCCCACAATGTGAAGGCCACCTTTTTTCTCACGGGAGGCTGGGTGGACACCTATCCGGAGGACGTAAAAAAAATCGCGGCGGCGGGCCACGATCTGGGAAACCACAGTGAAAACCACAAAAATATGAGCCAGCTGTCAGAAAGCCAGCAGAAAGAGGAGATCCTGCAGGTTCATGAAAAAGTGAAGAACCTTACAGGGATTGAGATGAACCTGTTTCGTCCCCCCTACGGGGATTACGACAGCACGGTGATCCGGACGGTGAAAAGCTGCGGCTATCTGCCCGTTCAGTGGGATGTGGACTCTCTGGACTGGAAAGACTACGGGGCGGATTCGGTGATCCGAACCGTAACGGAACACGAACACCTGGGGAACGGTTCCATCATCCTGATGCACAACGGTGCCAAAGATACAGCCCAGGCTCTGGATACCATCATCACCCGGCTGCAGGAAATGGGCTATGAGCTGGTTCCCATCTCACAGCTGGTCTGCATGGACCATTATACGGTAAACTTTGAAGGACGGCAGATACCGGAGTAATCCGGCGCTGCCGTCCTTTCTGTCTGTTTTTTTCCTTTATCTGCCTCTACTCATAAAACCGGTATCCATGCTTTCCCTGGCGTTTTACCTGATAAAGCATAATATCCGCCCGCCGGAACGCTTCCTTCAGGCTCTCCCCTTCCCTGATCCGGGAAATGCCGATGGAAACACCGGGGAAAACGCCTTTTCTCTCCCGGATACGGCAGTCCGTCTGCCGCAGAATCTCTTCTCCGATAGCACAGGCCCCCGCATCGGAGGCCAGATCCGTACAGAACAGGGCAAATTCATCTCCGCCTGTTCTGCCGGCCACGCTGCCGGGGCCTGCCGCCTGCCGGATCATCCTGCCCACTTCCTGCAGAACCGCGTCCCCCTCCTGATGGCCGTAGGAATCATTGATCTGCTTGAAATCATCCAGATCAATGGTCATACAGTAACCGGTCTTTTTCTGTTCCAGCAGACGCTGGCTTTCTTTATAAAAGAAATGATGATTCAAAAGTCCGGTCATCTGATCTATCCTGGCCAGCTTTTCCATCTGCTCGGCCCGCTTATTGGCCTCCTCCACCTGATCCAGCAGCGTTTTGGGATAATATTCGCCCTCCTGCTGCTCCCGGTAGGGAAGGGACTGATGAATATGGGTTACCTTCCATTTTCCTTCTTTTCTGCAGAGTATCATGGAATAGCGTGTATCCATATCTACTCCGATCTTCGCCTGCCGGCCCCTTCCCGTCACATGGAGCTCTCCATATACCATGCTGGCATCATCGCCAAGTTTCACCTCTCTGGCCCAGATAGACTGGATGTGGAATTCAATTTCCGCCCGTTCCGGCGTTTCCATGCCAAAGGCTTTCACAAACTCCTCTCTGGATTCGTAAAACTCATGCTTTCCGGTTCCGATAATCGTAATCGTTTCGTCCATGGCATCCAGCAGCTGACTGGCCGCCTCCTCATTATCGCATGACATATACAGTTCCCAGAGCTGTTTCACATACTGACATAAATCCATGCTGCAACATCCTTTTCCCGGGGCACCATATTTTCCCTGACGGTTTCCAAATATCGTGCCTGTATTTATGACTCTTCAGATTTTTTCTATCATATCACTATTTTCCGGTTTTCTCAATTACCAAATTGAAGTACGACAGATGAAGCTCTTTGGGAGGCATACAGATTTACTCCTTGGGGGCCACGATGATCCAGTAACCGTTTCTCCGTGAGCCCTCACGATATAGTCTTCCTTTTTTTTGCAGTGTATCTGTAAGTCTTTTTACGGTAGAAATGGAAACTCCTAATTTCATGCAAAGTTCTTTTTGTGTTGTCTTCGGATTCCTTTGAAGAATGGTTAAAACAGCTTCTTCATTTGGATCCATTTTAGTATCATTAGTATCAGCTTTAGTATCATTAGTATCCGTTTCAGTATCACGCTTTCTTGGATCAATGACACCATTCTGATCCGTAACAGCTTTTTTTCGATAAAGATTGATACGGAAATCGCTTCCCATATCAATCACCTCCGGCTCACGAAGGCCATACTCCTTTGCTTCCCGGAATATTTTGGGGATGCCGCTGCCCCATGCTTCTATAATGTTCATATAAGAAAAAGCAGCAGCGATCCCACGATTGCGAATCTTTGAAAGGCCGGACTTCATCTTTTCAATCGTGATCTCACTGTCCAGCATGCCGGGGGATGTGACTTCCAGCCGGCCATCAAAAAGCGCCACCTGAATTTTCCCCGGGGACAGATAACTGCGATGGCAAACAGCGTTGGAGATCATTTCCCGTATAGTCTTGACAGGAAGTTCATAGTAGTCCTGCCGCGCAATCCCTTCAATACGTGAACCAAGGTCGATGTGCTGCAGCACAAAGTTATAAGCGTCCTCGATTTGCTCGTAAATGGATCCGGTAAATTCCTTGCGGGTGATAAAAATATCCCTGACAGTCCCCTTAAATACCGCACATTGAATAGCAGCATCTGGAAACTCAGTCGTGTCTCCATTCAAAAGCAGATATCCATTGGTAGGATGATACACGCCGTCATGCTCCGTCAGCAGCTTCCATGAAAGCAGCTGATTTGCGCTGACTTTTTGAATTTGCTTTTCCTGCCTATCCGGATTCGCCAACTCAAGCGCATGTTGATACATCTTTTCACAAAAGGCAGTTATCTCTTCCTCCGCAACCGTCTGTTCCCGTTCCAGCTGGTCATAAGAACGATTTGTCCCCTCCAGGATCAATTCTTGCACACGATAACGTTCCGCACGGCGGGTCGTCCCCGCCACACGGATATAAGTACCATCCATGATGCCCTGGTTTTTGATGTAGTAGGGGCGCTGCATACCGGGAACGATTTCTACCACAATAATTGCCTTCCCGTCAATTTCCTGTACTGCGATATTCGGGGTGATCTTGGGTTCGCAGCTGTCGAAAATGGCGTTGGTAATCGCATCCATTCTCTGAAAAACTTCCTCTTTGGCAAAACCGGTAACCATCCATGTGCCGTTCTCTACGCCAAAGATCAGCTTTCCACCCTTCCCATTGGCAAAGGCTACCACGGTTTTCATATACTTTTCACTTTTGGCAGGAATCTCGCTTTTAAATTCCACATTTTCGGATTCGCCGGCGAAAATCTCTTCTGCAGTCATCTTGGTCGCCTCCTTCACGGTAACTTTATATCTTTACCAAAACAGGGGTTTCATTCCCTTGCATACGGCTTTGCAAATATAAAGAGAAGGTACAAAAATATATTCTATATTATAGTAGAAATACCTAAAAGAAACAACCCGTGCTCTCAGTTTTCCGTATCCCGCAGCCGCTCCACAATGCTCTCCCGGCACATCCTCTTATAGGCTACCTCGGGCACCAGCAGTGCAATCAGCACGAACACCGGGAGCATAATCAGAAATGCGTCTCCGTTATACCGGTACTGGAAAAACATAATCACCTGATTCAGAACGGAAAGCACTCCCCAGGCCCCCAGGCTTCCAAGCAGAATGCCAAACAGTCCGGAAAACAGAACATAGTATAGCCCTTCTTCCAGCAGCAGCCTTCTTACCTGTCCTCCCGTCATACCAATGCTGGCCAGAACCGCAAATTCCCGTTTTCTGGCAATAATGCCGGTGGCCATGGAATTAATAAAATTCAAAATGCCGATCAGGGCAATTACGGCGCTGAGAGATATTCCGATGGTGCGGATTACCGTCACCATGCCGGCAAATTCCTGCTCCAGGGTTTCCTTCGCCACAAACCCCATCAGCGGATTGACCTGCTCCACATAAGAACGGGCAGCCTGGATAAAATGTTCCTTCTGCTCTTCCTCCAGGGTATAGGTTTTGGCAAAGCAGTAGCCGTAATCCTCGCCTCCCACATATTCTCCCTCTGCCGGGTAGCTTCTGGTAAATTCTTCCTCCGGAAGGATCACTCCCACTCCGTTAACGGAGTAGCTGTGCAGATCCAGGCTGGAGGGGATGTCCACAACAGCCATCACCTCATATTCCTTTTCCTCCCAGTCTGTCCAGATCACATCTATCACATTCCCGCCCTCGTCCAGAATTTCTTCCGGCACAGAATCCGGTCCTACCGTGTTTACCACCACCCGGTCTCCCGGCTCATAGAGCAGGCAGTCTTCGGTATGGTCCCCGATAACGGAAGTAAGAAGCACATAACCGCCCTGTTTAAATTTTTCCACATCCAGCTGGCCTTCCCGCACAGTCAGATACTTCAGCAGGGAAGGGTCATACCCATAGGTATCGGTCTGTACCTCCCGCCCTTCAAGGGCCTGCTCCAGAGCCCGGTCGCTCCAGTCATCCCCTGCCCGCAGAAGACCCTGCTCTCTCCAGCTTTCATACAGGCCTGCCGCCTCCTGGTCAAGCTGCAGGGTTCTGGGATAGGTGCTGGCATACATCCGGGCGCTGGCTGTGATCCCCGGCTGGCTGTCCATATAGGTTGCCATCTCCTCATCCAGCATGGTATCCGGCACGGTGCTGGAAAGATTGGTGTAGCGCACGCTGCCGATGGATACGTCGCCGACAAGCCGGCTCTCCAGATAGGAATCCAGCCGGAAGCTCTCTACTCCCGTCACCACCACGCACAGCAGGGCAAGGCTAAGCGACAGGGAAAGAATCACGGAAATGGTTTTCTTTTTATTTCTTCCCAGGTTGGAGAGAGCCATGCGGTGAATCCTGGCGCCGGTCCGGGATTTCTTTTCCTTCTTTCTTCTGACGGTTCCCTCACTGTAGCGCACTGCCTCCACCGGCGAAACCGCCCCCGCCATTTTCCCGGGCTTCCGGCAGCCCAGCATCACTGTGACGGCAGAAAAGATGACTCCAAACAGCAGAATCAGCGGATCAAAATGCAGCCTGGCCTCCACTCCCCGGGTGTTGGTAAAGGACATGGCAAAGGGGAAAAGCACCTTCCCGATCAGCAGCCCCAGAAGCAGTCCCGCAGGAATGCCTGCCAGGGACAGCAAGAACGCCTGCCGGTGAATCAGCCGCCTGATCTGGCGCCCTGTAGTCCCCACGGTTTTTAAAAGTCCGTAAAAACGAATATCCTGGGTGATGGAAATCTGGAATATATTGGAGATAATCAGATACCCCATTACCACCACAATCAGCGCGGCCGCTGCCAGCACCAGCCCGCTGGCGGGATCCAGTCCCTCCGCCCGGTTCTGCATATAGGCCCAGTTTACCCCGTATTCAACCTCTGTCCCCGGTTCGTAGCCCGCGTCCCGGATAACCGCCCGCACCTGTTCTTCTATATCTCCGGCGCCGGCAAAGTCCAGGCTGACCTGATAAAGTCCTGCTCCCAGACTGCTGCCCGACTCTTCCCGGTAATGCAGAAAGTCCTGCTCCGTCCGGTTCCCCTTCAGCTGCTCCCAGCAGGCCTGAGACATATAAAGCTGAGAGGAATGGCTGATCTGGTCCCCTTCATACCAGCCGCAGACTGTAAACTCCCGGCTTATCTTTTCACCCAGAAGAGAAAACTCCAGAGTCACCTTCTGGCCCACCTGACAGGGAAGTCCCAGTTCTTCCATCACCAGGGTATCCACCACCAGGTCATCCTCCCCTACGGGAAGCTCCCCTTCCTGCAGCTCTATAAAAGAGTTTTCCAGCTCCTGCTCTCCCTGGGGCACCCGCAGTTCTCCGGCACGCTGAATCAGATTTTCCACAGAAGCCACTAATATGTTCCAGGAGTAATCTTTTACCCTCCCATCGGATACAATGTCCTCCATCTCCTCCCCGGTTACATCCTTCAGCCCCGCGTGGCACCTGGTTCCCACCTCCCGCATGGTCTGCTCCTGGGCCACCTGCATCATGCCGATGCCCATGGAGGCTGTCACAGTAAACAGCATACAGGTCAGGATGATGGCCAGTCCGGCAAACAGGTTCCGCATTTTATTCTGTCTCATGCTCCGGACAGAAAGTTTTCTGATTACCTGCCGGTTGTTATTTCTCATAGCTTCTCTGCCCCCTTTCCGGCACAATCCTGCCGTCCTCAATGCGGATGATCCGGTCGCACAGCTGAGCCAGCGCCTCATTATGGGTAATCATGACGATGGTCTGATGAAATTCTCGCCCTGTAAGCTTCAGAAGCCCCATTACCTCCTGGGAAGTTCTGGAATCCAGATTCCCCGTAGGTTCATCCGCCAGAATCAGGCTGGGCTTGCTGGCCAGGGCCCTGGCAATCGCTACCCGCTGCTGCTGGCCTCCGGATAGCTGTCCCGGCAGGCTGCTTTTCTTTTCCGCGATTCCCAGCATTTCCATAATCTGTTTTACAAATTTCCGGTCCACCCTGGCTCCGTCCAGCTCCAGAGGCAGCACCACATTCTCATACACATTCAGCACCGGCACCAGGTTATAATTTTGAAATACAAACCCGATATTGCGCCGGCGAAAGATCGTCAGCTCTGTCTCTTTCATCCCTGCCAGCTCCTTTCCCGCCACAAACACGCTGCCGGAGGTGGGATAGTCCAGTCCTCCCAGCATATGCAGCAGGGTGCTCTTGCCGGACCCGGAGGTTCCCACCACCGCTGCGAACTCCCCCTCTTCCACCGTCAGGTTTACCCCGTCCAGCGCCTTTACCTGGCCGGCTCCTGTCCCGTAATACTTTTTCAGATCCACTGTCTTTAACAGTTCCATGGCAATTCCTCCCTGTTTCTTTTTCTTCATTCTAGCAGGCAGAACGGACAAAGCCCTGACAGAAGGTCCTGCTGTTTCTGACAGTTTTGTCCGATTTCAATCCTTTGCTTTCGGGGAGAGATTGTTTTCCCTGAAATACTTGAACCCTGTCCGAAATGGATTATAATAATTTTTAAACAATGCAAAGGAGTCCTGTACTATGTCTGATAAATTCCGTGAACGGATCATCCATTCCCTTCTGTACGGCCGCAGCTTTCTGCTGAGTATCCTCATCGGCGTCCTCTGCGGACTGGTCTGCGGGCTGGTGGGCTGCGCGTTTCTGGCCGTCACAGACCTGGCCTACGCAAGAAGCGGCCTCTGGCCCTGGACTGTCTTTTTCCTTCCCCTGGCCGGTCTGCTGATTGTCTTTCTCTATCACCGTGCCGGGGTCTATGAGGACCGGGGCACCAATCTGGTGCTGGAGAGTGTGCGCACCAGCCAGCGGGTGCCGCTTCGCACCGGCATCCTGATTTTTGTCAGCACCGCTCTCACCCATCTGTGCGGCGGTTCCAGCGGCAGGGAGGGCGCCTGTCTGCAGATCGGCGCCAGCGTAGGACAGACCATCGGAAAGCTGTTCCATTTTGACGAGCAGAATCTCCATCTGATCACCATGTGCGGCATGAGCGGACTGTTTACGGCTCTTCTGGGAACCCCCATCACCGCCGCTGTTTTCAGCATGGAAGTGATCAGCGTCGGCGTCCTCTACCACAGCGCTTTCATCCCCTGCCTGGTGACCGCCATGATTGTGTTCGCCCTTCGGAATATGTTCGGTTTCCCGGCGGAGACCGCAGTCATCGCCCGGATACCGGAAGTGACCCTGCTGTCTCTGGGGCGGATCCTGCTGCTGGGCGTAGCCTGCTCCCTGGTGGCGATCCTGTTCTGCTATCTGCTGCACCACACCGGCCAGTTCCTGAAAAAGTGGATTCCCAACGCCTATCTGCGGGCTGCGGCAGGCGGTCTGCTGGTAGCGGCTCTCACCCTTCTGGCGGGAACCAGGGACTACAACGGTCCCGGCCTTGCCATTGCCTTCCGGGCGGTGGAAGGAGAGGCCAGACCGGAAGCTTTTCTTCTGAAGATGCTCTTTACCGCCGTCACTCTGGGCAGCGGTTTTAAGGGCGGCGAGATTGTGCCCTCCTTTTTTGTGGGCGCCACCTTCGGCAGCCTGGCCGGCTCTTTCCTGGGTCTGCCCGCCGGATTTTCCGCCTCCCTGGGCATGATCGGACTGTTCTGCGGAGTGGTAAACTGCCCCGTAAGTTCTCTCCTTCTGTCTGTGGAACTGTTCGGTTCCCAGGGCATGATTTTCTACGCCCTGATGTGCGGCACCTGCTACGTGCTCTCCGGTTACTACGGACTCTACAGCAGCCAGACGATCCTCTACTCAAAAACAAGGCCTTCCTTTATCAATCGGAAGACCCTGTAACCTCATTCAGCAGATACACCGTAAAGCAGCTTCCGCCCGTGTCCGCCGCCTTTACCGTTACATATCCCTTTTCTTTATTCAAAACCAGCTGGGCCAGATACAGGCCCAGCCCGTTTCCCTCCTTTCCGGAAGATCCCTTTCCCCGGTAAAACCGTTTAAAAATCTCATTGTACTCCTCTTTGGGAATGCCCGTCCCCTGATCTTCTATCTCAATTCCCGTATAGATTTCCATCGGATTAAGGCGGACTGTAAGTGCGGAGCCCTCCGGCGCATATTTTATGCCGTTTTCCAGGATATTTCCCAGGGCCTCCGCCGTCCACACCGGGTCATGGTACAGCCGGCAGTCCGTAAACTCCTGTACCTTTATGGAAATGTTTCTGCGGGCAGCCTGAGCGTAGACAGAGGTAACCGCTTTTCCGATGGTTTCCCGGATCCCCCCATACCCGGGCTTTACCCGGATAATCCCGTGTTCCAGCCGCGACGCCTTCAGCATGGCCTTTATCAGCCACTGCATCTTCCGGGCCTGGCGGGCGGTCTCCTCCAGAAAAGAGCGCTCCTGTTCCCGGGAAAGATTTTCTTCCTCCAGCAGTTCTGTGTACATCACAATATTGGCCAGCGGGGTTTTCAGCTGATGGGAAAGGTCTGAGAGCAGCCCGGCCACCTGGTCCCGTTCCCCCGCAGCCTGCTCTTTCTGAAAAGCAGCCCGGTCCAGAATCAGCCCCAGCTGATGGGCCAGCTTAGATTCCCTCCGTTCCCTGATCTTTGAAATGCCGGCGTCCGGTTTCTTTTCCTTCCGCCAATCTTTCCCCTCCGCCAAAAAGTTCGCCATCATCTCCTCCAGACGCCCCATCTGCCTCCGGCACCTGACATAACTTATCAGTCCTGCTGTAAGCCCCGCCAGGCCCAGCACCAACCAGAAAACGCCGGCGCCGCCTGCCCACTGCCCTGCCATATCCATCCCTGTCCGATCCCTTCTTTCTGTCTCTTTTTCCTCCGGGGAGCGAAATACGGTTTTACGTTTCTTCCCACAGATACCCCATGCCGTGAATCGTCTTGATCCTGCCGCAGTCCGGATCGTCATCCCCTATCTTTTTCCGCAGCCGTCCCACATTCACCGACAGAGTGTTTTCCTCCACAAACATGCCGTCCTTATCCCAGACTCTCTCCAGAATCTGTTCTTTTAAGAGAACCTGATTCTTATTTTCCAGAAAATACTGCAAAAGCCTCAGCTGGGTGGGCGAAAGATCCAGTTCCTCTTCCCCCCGGAAAGCCCGCATCCTCTTTATATCCAGCCAAAGATTCCCGGAGCGCAGCACGGCCCCCTCTTCGCCGCTGCGGGACTGTCCGCCGGATCGCCGCAGCAGGGCCCGGATCCGGGCCTTCAGCACCGACAGGGAGAAGGGTTTGGCAATGTAGTCGTCTGCCCCTCCTTCCAGGCACATGACCTGGTCAATTTCCAGATCTCTGGCTGTAATCATCAGCGCCGGTATATCCTCCTGCTCTTTTATGCGTCTGCAAAGCTCCAGCCCGTCTCCGTCGGGAAGGTTCCAGTCCAGCAGAAGCAGATCCGGCTTTCTGCGCCCCATGGCCTCCCTCAGGGCGCCGCATGTCCCGAAGGTTTCCACCTCGTATTCTTCCCTCTCCAAAGTAAATTTCATGCCGGCAGCCAGAGCCAGGTCGTCCTCTCCAATATAAAGCAGCATATCTCTTCCTCCGGTTTTTCTTAAACTGTTTCCTACTGTTCCAGGCTGGCCCTGTACAGTTCATAGTAGGCTCCCCGCCGGGCCATCAGCTCCTCGTGGCTTCCGTCCTCCACAATCCCTTTCCGGTCTATCACAAAAATCCGGTCCGCGCTGCGGATGGTGGACAGCCGGTGGGCCACTACAAAGGAGGTGCGGTTTTCCAGAAGATGGAGAATCCCCTCCTGCACCAGCAGCTCCGTGTGAGTGTCGATGCTGGATGTGGCTTCATCCAGTATCAGGATCCGGGGATCCGACACCATGGTCCGGGCAAAGGCCAGAAGCTGCCTCTGGCCGATGGAAAGCTGGGAGCCCCGCTCTGAAATCCAGGTATCATACCCCTTCTCCAGCTTCATAATAAAGTCGTGGGCGTTTACCGCCTTCGCGGCGGCTGTCATCTCCTCCCGGGAAGCATCCGGTTTCCCGTAGCAGATATTATCCCGGATGGTTCCGGTAAAAAGAAAATTGTCCTGGGTCATCACTCCCATCTGCCGCCGCAGACTTTTCATGGTTACGTCCCGGATTTCATACCCGTCCACAAAAATATTTCCCTGCTTTATATCATAAAACCGGCTGATCAGATTTACAATGGTGGTTTTTCCCGCTCCCGTGGGCCCTACCAGGGCGATGGTCTGTCCCGGCTTTACCAGAAAGCTTACGTCCTCCAGCACGTTCCGCTCCGGCTCGTCCTCGTAGGCAAAGGTCACATGGTCAAACCGGACTTCCCCCCGGATGGGCGGCAGCTCTTTTGCCCCTTCCCGGTCCACAATCTCCGCCGGCGTGTCCAGGATATCAAAAATCCGCTCCGCCGCCGACAGATTGGTCACCAGCTTGTTGTAAAAGTTCGCCAGGTTCCGGATGGGATTCCAGAACATGCTCAGATATGTGGAGAAAGCCAGAAAGGTTCCCACTCCCACCTGATCGGCTCCCAGCAGACGGATGCCGATGAAATACAAAAGAAACCCTCCCAGCCCCCAGTTAATATCCACCAGGGGGCCGAAACAGTCCGCCAGTCGGACTGCCCGGATAAAGGCATTCCGCTGCTCATCCGCCAGCATGTAAAAATCCTCCTGGCTCTCCTCCTCCGCCGCGAAGCCCTGAATCATACGGATCCCCGCCATATCTTCATGGATAAAAGCGTTCAGGTTGGAGGATTTTTTCCGGAAGATCTGCCATCTCTTATGGGCGGTCACCTGGATAAAAAACAGGCCCCCTGTGAGAATGGGCACGGTGATCAGGGCCGACAGGGCCAGAATGGGATTTTTTACCGCCATGATCACCGCCACCCCCACCACGGTAATAAACTCCGGCACCAGCTGGGTCACGCTGTCTGTCAGCATTTCCTTCAGGGAATTTACATCTCCGATCACCCGGGCCAGGATTTTCCCCGTAGGCCTGCTGTCAAAAAAATGGAAGCTGAGAGTCTGGATATGGCTGTAGAGATCCTCCCGAATTTTTAAAAGCACCTGATTGGTGATCTTTGCCATTACCAGGGTCCTGGCCCTGGTGCCTGCCAGCAGCGCCAGATAAAAGACCAGGGCCACAGCCCCCAAAGACAGCAGTCCCTTCCAGTCCCGGTTGGCCACATGCACGTCGATGGCCCGCTCGATAAAGAGCGGGGATATCAGGCTGATCCCTACCGTTACCGCCAGCAGCAGGGCTACCCACGCCAGTTCTTTTCTGTAGGAGAGCATATAGCGGTAAAGGCGAAGCAGCGTCTGTTTTTTCGACACCTCTTCCTGCCTTTCATCCTCCCGGATGGAATTTACGGACATGCTTTCACCTCCTCCCCGTACTGGGCGCACCAGGTACGGTAATACTCTCCTTTTTGTCTCATCAGTTCCTCATGGGTGCCCCGCTCGTCAATCCTCCCGTCCCGCAGAATCAGAATTTCATCCGCGCTGCGCACAGCGGACACCCGATGGGCGATTATGATTTTGCTCATTCCTTCCATATCCTTCAGGTCCCTCTGGATCTGGCGCTCCATCTCCATGTCCAGGGCTGAGGTAGAGTCATCCAGGATCAGGATGGGGGCTTTCTTTGCCATGGCTCTGGCAATGCTGATCCTCTGCTTCTGTCCGCCGGACAGGCCCACGCCCCGCTCTCCGATCAGCGTCTCCTCTCTCCGGGCCAGAGCGCTGACAAAGCCCAAGGCTCCCGCTTTTTTCAGAGCCCAGGGCACCACCTGTTCCTTCATAATTTTTTTCTGCCCCATACGCACATTCTGGCGCACTGTATCAGAAAACAGAAATACATCCTGGTGCACCACAGCCATGGAGGAACGAACCTGTTTTAGGGGAAGGCTGCGCAGGTCCGTCCCGTCCAGCAAAATTTTCCCTTCCGTGGGATCGTAGAAGCGCTCCGCCAGATTCACCAGCATACTCTTTCCGGCTCCCGTCATGCCCATAATCCCCAGGGTTTTCCCGGGCTGCAGGTCAAAAGAAATATCCTCCAGAATCTTTTTCCCGTCCAGGGACAGCCCCACATGCTCAAAGGTCAGCCGCCCCTCCACCTTCTTCAGCGCCCTTACATGTTCTTCGTCCTGTATGGCCGGTTCCTGGGCCATGATTCTGCGGATTTTTTTCCAGGAGGCAAAGGCGGAAGCCAGGTCATTGCTCAGCCAGCCCACCACCTCCATGGGCCAGATCATGCTGTTGGCGTATTCGGAAAACGCCCCCAGGGTTCCCAGGGTCATCTCTCCCCGGATGACCAGCAGGCCTCCCACAATCACCACCGCCAGCAGCAGCACCTTTCCGATAAAAGAAATCACCGGCTGGTAAGTGCCCGCCATGCGGGCCTGCCGCATATTCAGCTCATAGAAACGGCGGTTATGCCCCCGAAACTTTTTCAGTTCAAACTCTTCTCTGGCAAAAGCCTTTACGGTGCGCACGCCCGCCAGGTTTTCTTCCGCCACGGTGTTGAGCGCCGCCGTCTCGTCGCTGATCTCATCATAGACCTTCCCCAGCTTCCGTTCCATGCGGACAGCCAGAAAGCCGATTAACGGCAGCAAAAGCAGGGGCACCAGGGTGAGAACAGGGGAGAGCCGCAGCATACAGACTACCACCAGCACGGTATGGAACACCGCCTCCACCGCCAGCATTCCCACAAAACCGATTCCCACGCACACCTTGTCCACGTCATCCTTCAGCCGGGTCATCAGTTCTCCCGTATTATGCTTCTGAAAGAAATCCACGGACAGAGTCTGGACATGGTCAAACACGTCCTTTCGCATCTGATTGGTGCTGGTCATCCCGATCCAGTCAAAGGTAAACTCCTCCATATAGCCGAAAACCGCCCTCCCCAGGCCGATTCCCAGCAGGCCGAACAGCAGGGGCATCAGAAGGGCCAGCTGCCCCGCCACCACCACATCGTCAATCAGCCGCTGAATCACCATGGGAGAAAGAAGATCCATCCCCACGTAAAAAAACATGCCCACAAAACCCCGCAGGTAATAGAGCCGGTATTTTTTCATATAGTCGGTAATCTTAACGGTCATACTCGTCTCCTGTCAGTCTGAAAGTGATTATATCTGGCTTCTTATATCTGAAATTTCGCTTTGATTGTAGCATTTCGGCCTCAGAATAGCAATATTCCAGGATGTGTTCCAGAAAGAAAGGAGGGCGATGCCAGTGTATGTTACATATCCGGACTTGATTCAGATTGGAATATTCATTGTCGCCCTTGCAAGTCTGTTCTATCAGATTTTCAAGGAAAAAAGATAGCCGCCCACTACTCCCAATAGTGAACGGCTGTGTAAAACACCTATAATAACTATACGAGGGTAGGCCATGTGTCTTTGGCTTTCCCTTTCGTTTGTATTATATCACAGGGAACCGAACAGTTCAACAAAGTATTGAATATTTCTACTTCACTACTTTAACTTTCGTAAACTCTTTTTATCCCTGACTTCCAAAAAAGATCTTCCGCTTTTCAATAATAATCAGATTATATGCCATACCGTTTTTTTATGGATAGAAGGGATTCCCTTGCATCCTTTACCTTTCCTTCTTTGATCTGTCTTTCGGAAACTTCAATATCTTCATACATCTTAAGCTGTTCGATGACACATTTCCGATATATCAGAAGTATTTTTCAGATCCTTTATTGGAATAATCTGTGGCATTTTATGCACCTCCCTCAATCATCAGCCTGGCCCCGCCGTAAATCCCGGCGTCGCCTCCAAGAGCCGCCAGACGGAAATCCGTATTTTCGCAGGGAGGATAGGCGTATTTCCGGTAATGTTTCCGGATATAGTCCAGCACAATTTCACCGGCTTTTGAGACCCCGCCGCCGATGAGCACCGCCTGGGGATTGAGAACGCAGGTGCAGATGGCCAGCGCTTTTCCCAGATACTCGCCAAACTGCTCCGCCACCCGGACGGCAAGGCTGTCGCCCGCTGCCGCCGCCTCAAAAATGGTTCTGGCCGACACCTCGCCCTCCCGCAGAAGGGAAGGCTCATTGCTGGAAGCCAGCGCCCATTCTCCCATCCGGCGCAGTCCCGTTCCGGAAGCCAGCTGTTCCAGACATCCGCTTTTTCCGCAGTTGCACTTCTCGGTCATGCGGTCTTCAATATGTATATGCCCGATCTCTCCGGCCGCTCCGGCCGCTCCCGTCAGGATTCTGCCGTCCGCCACAATGCCGCATCCGATGCCGGTTCCCAGGGTGACAAAAAGCAGGTTGGAACAGCGGCTGCCGCTGCCCTTCCACATCTCTCCCAGCGCCGCCAGGTTGGCATCGTTCTCTGTCCTGACAGGCATTCCAAGCTGGCGGGTCAGTTCCTCTGTCAGAGGCACATGGTACCATCCCAGGTTCTCCGCGAACAGCACCTCACCCTGCCGGGATACCTGGCCGGGAACGCCCACACCCGCCCCGGACAACTGGCCTGGATCCAGTCCCAGGCTTTCCAGTTTCCGGTCTGTACTGTCTTTTATATCACCGATGATATGCTTCCCGTTTTCCTCAATTCGGGTGGGAATGCTCCACTTTTCCAACAGAACTCCCTGCCTGTCAAACAGGCCGGACTTGATCGAGGTGCCGCCGATATCGATGCCCAGACAGTATTTCTTCATACCGCACCTCCTGTTTCTTTCTCTTTTCCCGTTCTCTCAGGATCTGTCCTTCTTCTGCAGCAGAACTGCGATAATGATAATGGCGCCCTTGAAAGCCTCCCGCAGGAAAGGCGGAACGCCCCACAGGTTCAGCAGGTTATTCATAATGGCGATGGTCATAACGCCCATCACCGTGCCCTGGATGGTTCCTCTTCCGCCGGAGAAACTGGTTCCGCCTACCACTACAGAGGCAATGGCATCCAGCTCATAGCCGGATCCCGCATTGGCATAGTCCATGGAGCCGATGCGGGCGATGGTCAGAACCGCTGTCAGGGAAACCAGAAGGCCCATCAGGATGTATACCTTGCATTTTACCAGGTTTACATTGACACCGGAAAGTTTCGCCGTCCGCTCATTGCTTCCCACCGCGTATACCTGACGGCCGAATACGGTACGTTTGGACACAATGTAAAGAATCACCGCCAGAATAATCCAGTAAATAATGGGAAGCAGCATATAGCCGCCGATCTGGGCGTTCGCCAGGTCACAGAAAGGACCGGGAACCGCCGGGTTGGCGCTCTGCATAAAATGCTGGGTCACAGAGCGGAAAATTTTCTGGGTTCCCAGTGTTACGATAAAGGGGGGAATCATGCCCCAGGAGGCCAGGGATCCGGTAAACCCGCCCAGAAGCAGGCCCACGATAATACCCGCCGCAATGGCGATGATATAGGCCGGCAGTCCGGTGATGCCCACTGCCGCCAGTATGCCGCCAGCTCCTGTGTCCATCAGCACCATCATGACAGCCCCCACCGCTACCAGGGTGGATCCCACTGCCAGGTCAATTCCGCCGGAAATAATCACAAACGCCATACCCAGAGAAATAATCCCGATGCCGGCATTGTTCCTGAGCACATTGGTGAAGTTCCGGATCCACAGTTCAAAACATTCCCCAAACGAGGTACAGGCTGAATAGTTCAGGGCGAATGTCTGAAGGATAATCATAAAAATTAGTACAAGCCCAATACTGAACAGGGAATTCCCTTTCCACTGACGGGCCAGCCATCCAAGGAAATTGTTTTTTTGTGTTTCTTTGCTGCTCATCGCTACGTCCTCCTGCTTATTTATGTCCGCCGGTTGCAAGCCGCATAATCGTCTCTTCCGTCATCTCTTCCGGCATAAGTTCGTCCTGAATCTTCCCGTGATACATGACAACCGCTCTGTTGCAGATCCGGATGATTTCCTGGGCCTCGCTGGAGAGGATCACCACGGCAATATTCTGTTTCGCCAGATCCAGAATAATATTGTAGATATCCTCCTTCGCTCCCACGTCCACGCCCTGAGTGGGATTGTCCAGAATCAGTACCTTGGGGTTGGCCATCAGCCACTTTGCCAGAACCACTTTCTGCTGGTTTCCGCCGGACAGGCTGCCGATCAGATCGGTTCCTTTTCCCAGCTTGATTTTCAGATCTCCTACAAATTTTTCAAACGTCTTTTTCTGCCTGTCTCTGTCAATCAGTCCGCGGCGGGTCATCTTCGGCAGCACCGCCAGGGACGCGTTTTCCATTATGTCCAGATCTTTCACGATCCCGTTTTCCTTCCGGTTCCGGGGCACATAGCCGATCCCCAGCTCCATGGCCTGCTGCACGCTGTTAATCTTGTGGGCCTTTCCCTCCACATAAATGGTTCCTTCATATCCCCGGGAACAGCCGAACACCGTCTGAAACACTTCGGTTCTTCCGTCCCCCAGCAGACCGGTTATTCCTAAAATCTCTCCGCTGTGTACAGAAAGAGAAATATGTTCAAATTTCTTTTCCAGCGACAGATCCTCCAGACGCAGCACCTCTTCTCCCGCCTGGTTTTCCTGCCGCAGTGATTCGGTGCGCACCTCATGGCCCACCATGAATTTCGCCAGTTCGTTAATGTTTGTATCACATACATCGCCCTGGGCCACCAGCAGGCCGTCCCGCAGTACGGTGTACCGGTCGCAGAATTCCATTACTTCCCGCAGCTTGTGGGAAATAAACACAATGCCCACACCGTGCTTTTTCAGCGTCCGCATCATGGAAAACACGTGCTGTATCTCCGGTTCCGTCAGGGACGTGGTGGGCTCATCCATAATAATCAGTTTTGCGTTCATCATCAGCGCCCGGGCAATCTCCACGATCTGCTTGTAGGAGGCATCCAGGTCCCGAACCATGGTTTTGGGATCAATGTCCACCTCAATCCGCTCAAATACCCGCCTCGTCTGCTCGCACATGGCGCCGATATCCAGAAGTCCGTTCTTCTTTTTGATTTCCCGGCTGATAAACATATTTTCATATACAGCCAGGTCGTTTATCAGGTTCAGTTCCTGATGAATAAAGCCGATGCCGGCGTTCAGGGAATCCAGCGGGGTTGCAAATTCCACCTTCTGCCCGTCAATGGAAATGGTCCCCTGGTCCGCCTGCAGCACGCCGCCCAGAATATTCATCAGCGTCGATTTTCCCGCGCCGTTTTCTCCCAGCAGCGCACAGATTTCTCCTCCGGAAAGGGAAAAATCAATTCCATGCAGAACATCATTCGCCCCAAAAGACTTTGTGATCCCTTTCATTTCCAGTTTCATATCCGCCCTCCAGATTTCCTTTTAAACAGGGCCGCCGCCCTGCGGCGGCAGCCCCCTTTTTTACATTCTGCAGTTTTTCATTAGTACGGAGAGGAATCATCCAGATACTCTTCGTAGTTTTCCTTATCCACGATGGTGGTGGGGATAATCAGTCTTTCTTCTACGGTTTCGCCGTTGAGCAGCTGTACGGCCTCATCTACGGCGGTCTCTACCATTGCGGGAGAGTACAGCGCGGAAGCTACGTTGATATCCTCATACTCCGGCATCATCTTGAAGTACTCCTGGCATCCGCCGCCTCCGGTGATGACCTTGATATCGGTTCTTCCTGCTTCTTTGATCGCCTGCAGAGCGCCGATGGAGGTCTCGTCATCCAGAGAGTAAACCGCGTCAATCTGGGGGTTGTTCACCAGGATATCCGCCATGTCAGCCAGTCCGGCTTCTCTTGTGAACTCGGTAGCGTACTCGATCACTTCCCAGTTCTGATCCAGTTCTTCCATCTGCTGATAGAAGCCTTCCATACGCAGGTCATTTACAGAACCCGCGGTGGGAACGGTCAGGGCGATTACCGTGCCGTCCGCTCCGATCTTGTCGTAGATATAGTTTGCTCCCTGCACACCCATATCCGTGTTGTCGCCGGTTACCAGATAGTAGCCGTCCAGGTCGAACTCCAGGTCAAAGCATACCAGCGGGATATCCGCGTCCAGAATTCTCTGGAGGGAAGCCTCCATGCCGTCCCACTGAGGATATGCCACGATGGCGTCCACATTCTGGGTCAGAAGGTCATCCAGATCAGCGGTCATGTCCTCAGCGTTTCCGCTGGTGGCGATGATATAATCGCTGATGGCGCCGTCCGCTTTCAGCTCTTCACATCTCATCTCTGCGTAGTAAGCCACTGCGGCCACCCATCCGTGGGTCACTTCCGGAGCCAGAACGCCGATCACATAATCGCCGCCGGCAGCTGCCGCTTCCGTAGCCGCTTCCGTGGTTTCCTCTGCCATTGCCGTCACCCCTCCGGCCAGGCAGCCTGCAGTCATACCCAGTGCCAAAACCATTGCCAATACTTTCTTCATACTTCTTCTCCTTTCATTACACATATGATTTTTATAACTAAAGCGTTTTCGCTTATAGTTCTCTGTTCATCTCCTCCAAAATGGAGAGTACACCCGCCACCTCTTCCTCTTTCACCAGATCCGAATCCCGGTCCTCCGCAAGGCAGCGGATAAAATGCTCCAGTTCCTCCAGATACACCCCTGTGGGGGGCACATTGATGCCGGTGGGGATCAGACGCTTCTGGCTGATATCCTGCTCTTCCGGTTCCTGTCCCTCCCGGTACAGCCATACCTTCCCGTCTTTTGTCTCCAGCACCGCCCTCTCAAAGCAGACCCGATAGCCTGCAGACCAGGGATAATTGCCCCGGTACCAGGACGCCTCCGCGCAAAGGTGCACCGGCCGGCCCTGATCAAGGAACTCATAGTAAAACCGGTACTGCTGGTCCATCGTATCATCCCGGGATCTGGCCGCGGTAAACTGCCGGCTCCGGGGCATCCCAAACAGGCTGACCGCAAAATCCAGGTCATGGATGTGCAGATCGTAGGGCACCAGCCCGCTTTTTTCCCGATCCATCATCCAGCCGCCGCTGGTCCAGGCAGGTCTGACCGACAGCCTCCAAAAGGAGCCGTCCAGCATCCTCCCGCAGCTTCCGTCCAGCACCAGCTTTCGCAGCACCTGGTATTCCGGAAAGAACCGCAGTACCTGGGCCACATAGAGATGATGGCCCCGGCGCCTCGCCGTCTCAAACAGGTCTTTTGCCTCCCGGGCTGTAAATGCCAGCGGTTTCTCGCAGATTACGCTGCACCATTCCAGCGCTTCCTTCACCTGTTCATAGTGCAGGTATGTGGGGGTACAGATGTCAATCAGATCCAGGCCTTCCTCCCGGGCCATCCGGGAAATCTCCCGGTAGCCGGGCACCCCCCATTCCCTGGCTTTCTCCTGATTGCCGCAGACAGCGGCCACCTGGCAGCCCTCTATGTACTGATAATTTGTATAGTGCACGGTTCCCATTCCTCCCGTGCCCACAATTCCGATCCGAATCATAAGCTCCCCTTACAGCAGTGTGCGCAGATAGCGGTACGCTGTCTCAATGCCCTCTTTCGTATCCTCCAGTGAGCCTTCAAAAGCTCTGTCCTCGCATTCCAGACAGGCGCCGCCCCGATAGCCGGTTTCATGGAGCCTGGTAATCAGGCAGGCGAAATCCACATCCCCGTATCCCGGAAGCTTGGGCGTATGCCAAAGTCCCGGATAGGCAAATCTGCCGTACTCGTTCACTTTCTCCTGGTCGATCCGCAGATCCTTGAAGTGTACATGGAAAATCCGGTCTGCGAATTCCGATACCGGTTTCCACAGATCCATTCCCTGCAGAACCATGTGGGAGGGGTCAAAGCAGATTCCGATATTGCCGCCCATGGCCAGCATCCTTCTCCAGACCTGGGGCGTTCCCGCCAGATTGTTTCCTCCCGGCCATTCATCCCGGGTATAGAACATGGGGCAGTTTTCAATGGCGATCCTTACTCCCTTTTCCTGCGCGTGCCGCAGAATGGGAGGCCAGATCTCATCCATCAGGTCCAGATTTTCCTCTACTGTTTTCGTCTTATCTTTGCCAAGGAACGTCGTGACCAGATTGACTCCCATCAGAGCCGCTGCGTCAATCACCTTCAGCAGGTGCTCCCTGGCTTTTTTCCCGGTCTCGGCATCGTCTGACATGGGATTGGGAAAATAGGCCAGAGCCCCGATCTCACTTCCCTTCTCCCTGGCGTAATTCATATAGCGGTCCGCGTCCGCCCGGGTCATGCCGTCCACATCAATGTGGGAAACTCCCGCGTATCTGCGGGCAGCCTTCTCATTGGGCCAGCAGCATACCTCCAGGGTCTTAAAGCCCACGGAGGCGGCATAGTCCACCACCTGCTCAAAGGAGCAGGCCGCCAGTATGGCCGTATGTAATCCCAGCTTCATCATCCCCATCTTTCCTCCTGTCTTTCTAAAGATCAAATTAAAGATCAAATCCTGCTTTTTTCAGATATTCCGCCGATGTTTTCACCGCCCGGTTAATTTCAGCCAGATCCTTAGGACCTGCCTGCGTAAACTCTATTTCCACAGAGAAAGGACAGTTGTTTCCTTCTTTTTTCAGAAGCTCAAAAATCTGGGGGAAATCCACATACCCTTCTCCCAGAGCCGGAAAATTCCACTCCTTCCGCTCTCCCGCCTTATCCTTTAAATGCATGTAGGAAACCTGATCCAGGCAGCCGGCCAGATCTTTCACCACATCCACGTCCCCGTAAAAAATAGCGTTGGCCGTGTCATAATTGATCTTCACCCTGGGGCTGTCCACCAGGCTCACAATCTCCTTCAGAATGCCGCCGCTGCCGTGCTCTCCGTGAACCTCCAGCACCAGCTCCAGGCCGTACTCTTCCAGAAAAGGAAGGAACGTCCGGATATGCTCCGCCACTGTCTCATTGGAAGCGCTGGCTCCGTCCGCCAGATGGGCCTCCCCGATGGATGAGACAATATACTGGCAGTTGAAAAATGCCGCCATCCTGATATTGGCTATAAAGTCCTTCATCCTGGATCGGTCCATCAGGCTGCAGTGGCCGCTCATGGAAAAGGGAACCATATCGTATTCCCGCAGCAGATCCTTTACCTGCCAGAGACGCTCAAAGGACTGATCCGGGAACACATGCTCCGTCCAGCCTTTCGTGGCAGTCAGCTCCATATAATGGAAGCCCGCCTCAGCCGCCCCTCTGACTGCCTCCTCAATGGAATAGCCATGGTAACAGTTCGAGTTTACTCCCACAATCCGTTTCATACCGTTTTTCCTCCGTTCCATATCCGAAACCGGTTCAGTGAATAGCCAGTCCTCCCAGCTTTGCGCTCTTCTCAATGGAATGCCTGACGCATTCCTGAATCATGCCCTGCACGGTGCAGGAGGTATCCTGGTTGATCCGCAGTTCCGGAAGCACATCCTTTGGAAAATAAGGGCGAATGCGCTCTGTGATGTACCGCAGAACATCGCTGCCAAGATATTTCCCCTGAATCACCACGATCTCCGGCGCCGTGGCGCACCCTACTGTCACGATGCCCTTTGCCAGAAGGTCATAGTAGCGTTCCAGCAGCTTCTGGTCCCCCGGATGGCTGCCGATCAGTTCCTGCAGTTCCATCACGGAAGTCTCAAAATCTCCCCGCCCGTTTACAGGCTGGTTGCTTCTGCTTAAATTTTCATGAAAAATCAGAAACCCCAGTTCCCCCGCGAAATTATCCAGTCCCCGGTGCAGCCGCCCTCCGATGACAACGCCGGCGCTTAAGGCGTTCTCCGCGAAAATGTATACCAGATCCGAATATTTTCCCCGAAGCCTGGTCTCATAATACCCCAGCGTCATCATGCGGGTGTCGTTCTCCACCAGCACATCCACCCCGAACCGTCTCTGCAGTTCTTCCTGCAGGTTGTACTTTTCCCACTCGGGAATTTCCGGGATGTGCTTGATCAGCCCGCTGCTTCTGACCACTCCCGGAACCGTCACGCCGATGGACAGCACAGTCCCCGGGACGCGTTCCATCAGCTCCCGGATACAGCCGCACAGAAACTCCAGGTAACTGCCGGCGCCGCTCTCTTCGTAGCTGTACTGACGCTCATGGCAGATCGTCCCCGTAAGATCCACAAGGTAGGCCCAGAAGCCGCCCCGCTTATACAGCAGCAGAATCATATTGTGGGACCGGTCCGCTTCATATTTGACCGCTTTGCGCCCCACGCCCTCTCCGCTCCTGCCGGTTTCTCTGATCCAGCCTTCCCGGAGCAGCAGGTCCACCCGCTTTTTCACCGTGGGAAGGCTCAGCGCCGTCCCCACCGCAATCTCCGGTTTTGAGACGGGCCCTTCTCTGTAAATAAAATCCCGTACAATATCCGAATTCAGATTTTTCAGCAGCTGAGGTTTTCCAACAATCATGTATGCGACATCCTATTCAGAAACTTTGTTTAATATTTATTCAAAAATACCATCTTTTGATATCTTTGTCAATATTTTTTATGCAGTTTGTCTATCTTCTCCTGCTGCATCCCTGTCCAGCAAAAGCTCCGCAGCCGGCGACAGCCAGAGGGCGCTGGCGGGCAGATCCTCCCGGGGTTCCCCGGTTTTCAGCAGCTGTTCCGTTATCCCGCGCTTATGTGTTCCAAAAACCGCCAGTTGGATTTTTTTCGCCTGCAGCAGCGTCCCGATTCCCAGCGTGATGCCGCCGCTTATCGGCGGCATTCCGGATGGAAAATACTTGGGCGCTACCCGGACAGTGGTCTGGGACAGCTTCACCGGATGGGCCTTTCTGTCAAATCCGTCTCCCGGCTCATTCAGCGCCAGGTGCCCGTTCATCCCCATGCCAAGAAGCAGGTAGTCCATCCCGCCCCAGCCATGCAGGCAGGCTTCCATCTCCCCGCATTCCTTTTCCGGATCAGGCGCCATGCCGTCAAAGAGCCGGATCTGTTCCCGGTTTACCTTAACGCGGGAGAAAAAATGTTTTTCCAGGAAGGAAGCACAGCTTCCCTCCTGCTCGCGGCCTATTCCGGCCCACTCATCCAGGCCGATGAATCTGGCCCGGGAAAAATCGGTATGCCGTTTTGTCAGCTCGTCAAAGAAAGGAATGGAGGTATGGCCCGCCGCCAGACAGAACACTGCCTCCGGCTTTTCTCTCAGGATCTCCTCCACGGTGTCCGCCCCATAGGCGGCCGCTTTTTCTTTCGTCTCAAAAATCAGCGTTTTCATTGCAAAGAGCCCTCATTTTCCGTCCGTCATCCTAACAGGATCTGAATGGCGTAATCCACCTTAGGCGGATTCTCCAGAGGCAGCTTTACTTTCGCGCCGGTTTTGGCGGACAGATAGGCCCCGTAAATCATTTCCAGCACAGCCCTTCCGTCCTTTCCTGTCACAAGAGGCTCTTTGTCCTCTCTGACACAGGAAATAAAATGGGCCAGTTCCTGGGGATAGCCCTGGTTGAATTCTTCTTCAAAGATGGTAAAGGTCCAGCCTTTTGTATCGCCTGCCTTTTCCATGGCGTATCCGTATCCGTCCACGCTGTAGGTGAGGGCTGAATTTCCCTGGAAAAGATCGGCGTAGGATACGCCCTTCGTTCCGTACACTTCGATCTTGTCGTCCATGCCGCCGTGCTTGGCCCAGCTGTCCTCCGCCACGCAGGTAACGCCGTTTTCAAATTCCACGATGGTTACCGTATTGTCATCGCAGTCGGTAATCTCTTTGTGGAACACGGTCTTCATATCGGAATAGATGCTCTTGGCCTGGGCTCTGCCCGTCATCCAGCGGAACCATGCCATGGCATGGCAGCCCATGTCCATCATCACGCCGCCGCCCGCCGTCTCTTTCTTATAAAACCAGGGGCTGTGAGGACCGTTATGTTTCTCCGACTGCTTCAGCATATACACATCCCCCACGGCTCCTGCCTGCACCATCTGGCGCACCCGCTCGTACTTGGGCGCGAAGCACAGTTCTTCCGCGTACATCAGTTTCAGTCCCCTGCTGCTGCAGGCTTCTATCATCTCATCCGCCTGCTCCAGGCTCACCGCCAGGGGTTTTTCAATAATCACATGTTTTCCGGCGGCTGCTGCTTTCAGGCAGGCCTCATGGTGAAGATAATTGGGAAGGCAGATATCCACCACCTGGGCTTCCTCCTTCTCCAGCACCTCGTCCAGGTTGCTGTAGGACGCGGGAATGCCGTGGGCCTCTGCAAATGCCCGGGCTTTCTCCGGGTTTCTTCCGTACACCGCCACAATCTGCGCGTCCGGCACAAAACGGTTATAGCTCTCCATGTGGATGTTCGCGATAAAACCGGTTCCCAATAAGATGACTTTTGTTTTTTCCATAAAGAAATCCTCCTTATAGCTGTGTTCAGGGTGCCTAGGCGCCCTGCCTGCGGCCCTTCCCCCAAGTCGGGCCGCAATTTAGAAACTTTGTTTAGTATTTATTTAAAAATAGCATTGAAACCGCAGATTGTCAATCTGTTTTTGTGCAAAAAGTCAAAAGAAAATTCCCTGGCTTCCCGCCATTTCCCCTGCTATAATAGTTCCAGACCAAAAAAGGAGTACCGTCTATGGAATACTATTTCGCCCCCATGGAGGGGATCACAGGCTGGGTTTACCGCCGTATCCACCACCGGCATTTCCCCGGCATGGATAAATACTTTTCCCCCTTTATCACTCCGGGTTCCAAAAAAGCCATGGCTCCCAGGGAATGCCGGGACCTGCTTCCGGAGCACAACGAGGGATGCCCTCTGGTTCCCCAGATCCTCACCAACCGGTCTGAAGATTTCCTCGGAGCCTGCCGGGCTCTGAAGGACTGGGGCTACCGGGAGGTAAACCTGAATCTGGGCTGCCCCTCCGGTACGGTGGTGGCCAAAAAGAAAGGCTCCGGTTTTCTGGCTTACCCCCGGGAACTGGACCGTTTTCTGGAGGAAATCTTTTCCGGCACAGACCTGGCAGTCTCCGTCAAAACCCGAATCGGGAAGGAGGACCCGGAAGAATTTTATCCTCTGCTGGAAATTTTCAGCAAATATCCTCTGACGGAGCTGATCATCCATCCCCGCATCCAGACGGATTTCTATCAGAACCGCCCCAACCTGGAAGTTTTTGCCCGGGCTCTTTCCCATACAAAAATCCCCGTCTGCTACAACGGGGATCTGTTCACCAGGGGACTGTGCGAAAAATTTACTGACCGGTTTCCCGAAATTGATACCCTGATGATGGGCCGGGGACTGATCCGCAATCCCGCCCTGGTCCGGGAGCTGCAGGGCGGAAAACGGCTTGAAAAAGATGAACTGCAGGCCTTCCACGACGATCTTTTGGCCGCGTATGAAACCGTTCTCTCCGGCGATCGTCCCGTCCTTTTCAAAATGAAAGAACTGTGGTTCTACATGGGAAGCCTGTTTGAAGACGGAAAAAAACAGCTCAAGGCCATCAAAAAAGCCCAGAGCTGTCTGGAATATAAAGCGGCGGCGGAAAACCTCTTCTCCACCGCCCGCTTTATCATTTAGATGTCCTTCCCTCTCGTCCCGATAAAGTGCACGATAAAGGGAATGAACTGGGTCAGCAGCGCCACATATCCCAGATAGGAGTAGCCCTTACTTACCACCGCCATCAGGCCGAACTGGGCGATGGCAAAGGAAAGGAAGGTGAAAAGCAGGGTGAATACCGCGTTGCGGGCCAGATGTCCCTGTTTCTTCTTCTCCGTTCCCATCCGGCGCTCCACCGCGTTTACGCAGCGGGTCACAATGCCGGAAATCATGTTTACGGCGGTAGAGATAGCTCCCAGGATAATCAGCAGGGAAATAATGGGGGTCAGCACGCCGGCTCCCACTCCGTTCTGCACCAGCACCAGCATGGGTACGGAAGCTGTGGCCAGCTCCGCCACATATGCCACTGCCAGCAGTCCCAGAATGGACAGTTCCATGGCAAAGAAGTTCCACACAAACATCCAGATGGCCGCCCGGTTAATCTGCTTTACGTCTGTCACCGGCTCCACATGGTGGTACATCACGTTCACCGCGGAAATCTGGAACAGAGCGTACAGGATGGCGGACCACAGAGCCGGGCCGAAGGCGCCGCTCTCATGGGAGAGCACCGTCATCTCTCCGCTGCTCATAGTGGAAACGGAGGCGGTAATGCTGTCCCACTGGGCAATGATGTTGGGCACCAGCACCAGCACCAGGCCGATGATAATCAGCACGCTGAGGGTGGAAGCGCACCGGCGCACCACGTTGGTGCCGAACAGGGCCACAAAGAAAATAAACGCCGCCACCACCAGGGTACAGAGCCAGTAGGGAATGCCAAACAGAGTCTCCAGGGTGGAGCCGCCGGTGGCAAAGGCTGCCGCCGACGCGGTTCCGATCATAACCAGGTAGCAGATTTCATTCAGGTTGGACATGACAAACCGGGTTTTCCCGTACAGGCTGTCGGAAAAGCTGCGGTAGTCAAAGGTTTTGTGCTTATAGGCATAACGCATGCCGTACCAGTAAAACAGAGAATACAGTCCCTGGGTCAGAATGGGCAGCACCAGGCACCAGACGCCGTAATTGATAAAATACTGATAGATCTGGGCGCCTGAGGCAAAGCCTCCTCCAAACTGTGTGGTAAACGCCACGAAGGCGATGCCCATGGTAAGAGGCATCTTGCTCTTATCCACAAGCAGAGATCGTTTCTTGCTCATTTTTCTTTTCCTCTTTCTCCCTCTTATTTATTAAATTCAATCACTTTTCCCGGATTCAGGATCAGCTTATCATCAAAGGCCAGCTTGATGGCCTTGTAGAGCTGAATCATTCTGGGGCCCACAAACTCCTCCAGAAACTCCAGACGGCCGTTTCCAATGCCGTGTTCTCCGGACAGCTGGCCTCCCAGCTCCTTGGACAGAGCGTACAGCTCCTTCAGGCTGGCCTGGGTGGCGCTCTTCCATTCCTCGTCGCTCATGGAAGCGTCCCGCAGCATCTCCGTATGGATGTTGCCGTCGCCGCAGTGGCCGCAGGGTTCCACCCGGATGCCGTGAGACAGGGCAATCCGCTTGGCCGCTTTCACATAGCCGGCGATCTGAGACCGGGGTACCACCACATCGCACTCTTCCTGGGAAACGGAATCTGCTTTCATTCCCTCCAGGATAGCGCCCCGCACGCCCCAGACCGTGCCGGCCCGCTCCGGCGTATCCGCAATGCAGCAGTCGTAGGCGCCGTTATCTAAAGCCGCTTTTGCCGCAGCCTCCACCGCGCTGTCCAGCTCCTGTCTGCTGGAGGCGTCATACATGACGATCAGCACCGCCTCCCCCTGCTTTACCGGGAACTGTTTGTTCAGGTTCCGCTCCACAATCTCAATCAGCTCCCGCTCCAGGAACTCAATGGCAGTGGGCACGAAGGGCAGCTCCAGCACCTTGGGCACCATGTCCGCGCAGGCTTCCAGGCTGTCAAAGGGCATCACCAGGGTACAGGAACAGGTGGGGGCGGGCAGAAGCTTCAGCGTCACTTCCGTCAGGATACACAGCGTTCCCTCTGAGCCGATCACCAGATCCTTGATATCATAACCGGTGGTGTTTTTCACCACATTAGAAGAAAAGTTCATAATGGAGCCGTCCGGCAGCACCGCCTCCATGCAGCGGACAAAATCTCTGGTAAGGCCGTAGCGGACCGCTTTCATGCCGCCTGCGTTGGTGATGACGTTTCCGCCGATGGAAGCCGTCTTTTCACCGGGGTCCACCGGATAAAACAGTCCCTCCGCCGCAGCCGCGGCCTGCACGTCCAGCAGCAGAGCGCCCGGCTGAACCGTAACCGTCTGGTTTTTGTGGTCGATGGGGAAAATCTTATTCATCCGCATCACGGACAGCATAATGCCGCCGTATTTGCAGGTGGCGCCGCCGGCCAGGCCGGTGCCGGCTCCCCGGCAGACCACCGGAATATTTTTTTCATAGGCATAGGCCATAATGGCCGAAACCTCTTCTTTATTGATTACTTCCACGTACAGTTCCGGCGGATACACGCCGTACTCCGGCATCTCGTCCCGGTAGTACTCTCTGGCGATCTCCTCTCCCACCCAGACGCGGTCCTTTGCTGTCACCGAACGGATATAGGCAAAATCCGTCTCATCCATTTTTTTATAAGGGTATGCCATTTTTTAATCCTCCTTCCGGTTTTTCAGCAGTTCTGTCAGTCTGGGCACCACCTGATACAGATCGTCCACCAGGCAGTAATGGGCAATTTTGAAAATCTGGGCCTCCGGATTCTCATTGATGGCCACAATGCAGTCCGAACTGTTCATGCAGGACGTAAACTGAATGGCGCCGGATACGCCGCAGGTAATAATCAGCTTGGGCCGCACCGTTCTGCCGGAAAGGCCGATCTGATGGGCCGTATCCCCCCAGCCGTTTTCCACCATGGGACGGGTAAAGGCCAGCTGGCCTCCCAGAGTTTCCGCCAGTTCCCGGCATAAAGCCACGCCGGTCTCGCTCTGGGCGCCCCGGCCGGCCACCACGATCACATCTTCCTCTTCCAAACTCTTTTTCTTTTCCAGCACTTCGGAGGAAAGCACCCGGATTTTAGAGTGCAGCATCTCCTCCCCCACATGGCAGATCACCACTTCCCCTGTGGGATGTTCCACCTTCACCGCCCGGTCCATCACCCGGTAGCGCACGGTGGAAAACTGGGGCCTGGATTTTGTGATAGCAATCTGGGCCATGATATTGCCGCCGAAAGCCGGACGGATCTGTATCATATCCGTATCATCCTTAATATCCAGCTGGGTGCAGTCCGCTGTCAGACCGGTATGGAACCGGGTAGACAGCCGGGGCGCCAGGGAGCGTCCCAGCTCCGTAGCCCCGATCAGCACCGCGCTGGGCTTTACCGCGGCGATACAGTCCGCCGCCGCATCCGTATAGCAGTCCGCCCGGAAGCAGGCAAACTCTTCATGCTCATAGACGAATACCCTGTCCACGCCGTACTCCAGCAGCTTCTCCCCATTTCGGGCGCTTCCCTCTCCCCCGATCAGCAGGCAGTTTACTTTAAACCCTACTTTGGGAGCCATTTTTCTGGCTTCTCCGATCAGTTCATACACAACGGGATGAATCTCCCCCCGCTCCTGTTCCGCGAAAATCAGGAAATCCTTCCACTGGCTTTTGTCCACCTCATAGGCCCGCTGTTCAAACACAACCGCGCCTGCCGGGCACTGGCGCACGCACAGTCCGCACATGCGGCAGGAATCGTCCACCACAATTCCCTGTTTTTCCATCTTCAGAGAGCCGAAGGGACATACATCCACACAATTTCCGCAGAGCGTACATTTCTCCGGATCAAAATTCAAAAATTCCATGTTCCCTGCCTCCTCAGATGATTTTCTTTCCCGTTAATATGTCAAACAGCTTCTCCGCCTTGGCTTCAGCGTCTCCCTCCAGGTAAACCTGCCGGTCCACGCCGGGAGGCGCAAACATCCTATCCACGGTAGTGGGGGAGCCTACCAGGCCGTAGCGGCTCATATCCTGGCTGGGAAGATCGGAAAATCCCAGGACCCGCACCTCTTTCCCCTCGGTCTTTTTCTTCAGGATGTAGGAGGGAAGCCGGGGCACGCAGCTGTCTTTATCCACCGTAATCAGGCAGGGGAAGGGAATCTCCGATACCTGGGTTACATCCCCCAGCTTCTGTTTTACACAGATCTTTTTCTCATCCACATCCACAACCTGTCCCACCCAGGCAGCGTGGGGAATATGCATGTGCTCCGCAATGGCCGGCCCCACCTGGGCCGTATCCCCGTCCGTGGTCTGCTTTCCGCATATGATCAGATCCGCTCCCCCCAGCACCTGGATCCCCTGGCTCAGGGTAAAGGATGTGCTCAGCACGTCCGCTCCGGCAAATTTCCGGTCGGACAGGATCACCGCCTCGTCGGCTCCCATGGCGTAGGCATCCCGCATCATGCTCTCCGCCTGCATGGGGCCCATAGTGAGGACCGTTACCGTTCCCCCGGTTTTCTCCCGGATCTGCAGGGCTGTCTCCAGGGCAAACAGGTCGTAGGGGTTTGTCCTGGTATCGGTGCCTGTACGTTTCATGGCTCCCGTCTCAGGGTCAATGTCCGCCTTCGTTCCTGCCGGCACCTGCTTCATACAAACAATGATTCTCATAGCCTTTCGTTCCTTTTCACTTTATCGCTTTATAACGTCTGCGTTTTAAGCCAACGAATTCATTTTATCATCATTTTATACAAAAGTCCATGATAAATATACAGGAATATACAGAAATAGTAACAGACAGTTCAGCCATGGGACTGTACGTGAGAGAAGGGAATGTTGCAAAAAGATTTCATTGCTTCCGGGACATCCGGTGTTCACCTTGTCCTATCGACATCTGTCCGCAGCAAGCGGAATATTCCGCCTGCTGCGGGACATCTGTCTCGGACATGTGTACACCTGGATGTCCCGGAAGCATATGTACTCTTTTTTGTAACCTTCCCTCACATTTATGGCAGAACGAGGGTGCTGCTTCACCATGAATTTCATGATTTTGCAACACCCTCTTTCGAGCGGGCAGTTCCATGAGCTGAGCGCCCGTATATGAGGAAAACAGCGGGCGGCTCAGGACGCAAGGTCCATGAGCCGCCCGCTGCACTCCTCCAGTCTCTGGGCTCTTCGGCCCAGAGCACGAATGGCAAAATCGTCAGAGGCCAGTCTGGTAATGCCGCCCCGTATATCCGGCTGGCCGGACAGGAATTCTCTGGCCTGTTCCAAAAAGCCTTCCGGATCCTCCGGGCAGGTGATAAACATGGTCAGCAGATGAGTGTAAGACTCATACATGCCCATCCCTGCCATATCAAAAAGTTTCGGGTCAAACCGCATATTGTCCCGGTAAATTAATTTTCCTCCTCTGCAGATCTCTACCAGGCTGTGGTAATACCGGTAGGCAAACGCCTCTCCCCTGGCATACCGGCCGCAGGTGAAAATCTCACTCATCTGAAATCGGGAGGTGGAATCTGCCAGTGAAACTTCCATCCTGCTTTCATAAGCGGAGCCCGCAAAAGGAATGGTAGGCTGAGGATGGAAGCGGAAACCGGCCTGCTCTCCCACTCTCACTCGGGTAAACCGCCTGGCCCTTCCCTCCTTCATCTGGTGAATCTTATCATAGGACTGAGAGATGAATTCCAGGCGGGCGTGGGGCTCCACCTGAAATTCAAACTCCTGCCGGTCCCCCTCCATGATTCCGGCGGAAGCAGCCAGCAGCATCACCTGCAGGCTTCCGTCCTTCCCGGGAAAGGGCTGCATCACCTTAAAAGGAGCTGTAAAGGATACATCCCGCAGCAGGGTCCGGTAAAGGGTTCTGCCGCCTTCCTCCTGCCTTTCCGCCTGAGCCCGCAGGTACAGACGGGAAGGCTTTTGAAACTGATTAATCTCCATAGGCGCTACATTCCTTCCAGCAGTACGTTTTTCTTAATCCAGTCCGCCACCTGCTCCACATTCTCCCCGCTGCGGATGTTGGTAAACAGGAAAGGCCTGTCTCCCCGCATTTTTTTAGAGTCCCGTTCCATCACGGAAAGATCCGCCCCCACATAGGGCGCCAGGTCAATTTTGTTGATTACCAGCAGGTCTGAGCGGGTAATCCCCGGCCCTCCCTTTCTGGGAATCTTATCTCCCTCCGCCACATCTATGACAAAAATGGTGGCGTCCACCAGCTCCGGTGAGAAGGTGGCGGACAGATTGTCTCCTCCGCTCTCAATAAAGAGCAGCTCAATATCCGGGAACCGCTTCATCATCTCGTCCACCGCCTCCAGATTCATGGAGGCATCTTCCCGGATGGCGGTATGGGGGCAGCCCCCGGTTTCCACTCCGATAATCCGCTCAATGGGAAGCACGCTGTTCTTTGCCAGAAACTGGGCGTCCTCCTTGGTATAAATATCATTGGTGATAACGCCGATGCTGTATTCCTTCGCCATGCGGCGGGTCAGCGCTTCAATCAATGCTGTTTTGCCGGAACCAACGGGGCCGGCCACCCCGATCTTTACATAGGACATACTGCCTCATCCTTTCTCCACACAATGTCATTGCCCCTCTGCCATCAGGACATATACAGCCGGGAATACAGAGTTTCATGGCGGATACCCGCCAGATCAAAGCCCGGCGCTCCCAGCCCCAGCATCTCCTCCGGCGCTTCTTTTGCCTGTTTCAGAAGCCCGGGGAAATCGCCCAGCATAGCGGTCAGAATTTTCTGTCCCTCCGTCTGGCTTAGGGGAACGGCCTTCACGCAGTTGGTGACCATGGCGGACGTCTGGGCATACAGATAATGAAGCATGGCATCCTCCGCCGGGATACCGGTCCCGGCGCAAAATACCCCGTAGGCGCAGGGGTGGCAGACGCCCCCTTCCCCCCGCCTCTTCACATACGCCTCAAATACCTGGGTTTTCCAGGGAATGGGAAGCCCCGACACAGTCTTCGCAAAGCGATTCCCCAGCTTCTTAAAAGCCTCCCGGCATTCCCTGGGAATCAGGGACGCCTCCAGCATATCCTCCAGTTCATCCAGCGCTTCCAGATTGCCGGTCCCGGCCTTTTCACAAGCCAGCCTGACAGCCAGCAGATCCGTATAGACCGTACCCAGTGCCAGCTTCCGGCTGATATATTCCCCGGCTGTTTTGGCGTCCCGCACCCTTCCCTCCTGGATGTAGGTTTCCAGCCCGTAGGAATGGGAGTAGGCGCCGATGGGAAAGAGAGCGTCATTGACCTGCAGAAGCAGCAGGCGGCTGGCTAAATCCTCTTTATTCATGCAATACTCCCTCTCAGTGATGATGATGGTGGACAGACGCGGAAATTTTTTTTCCGAAATCCAAAGGCATAATCTTTCTCTCCAGAGAAACCCCGTGCAGCTTTGCCAGCATCTGATACATAGGTTCATTGTCCGGCGTTACAAAAGACAGCGGGGTGCTTCCGAAGAAAAGGGGCGCGTGCCGGTTTCCGATCTCATAGCAGACCCTGGACGCCGCCTGAGGGTGATCCTCCCTGACAGAAATCAGAATCACCGGGCAGGGCGGCGTGTGCACCGCAATGGCCAGATCATCCTCCAGCCAGATCACATCCCCCTCCTTCAGACCTTCCGTCAGCACGGAATCATCCATGCGGATGCCAATCTCCCTGCCCGTCTCTGTTTTCTTCCTGTGAATCTTTTTGAAAGCCTCATGCCACTCAATATCCACATACTCCAGCTTTTTCCCCTTCAGGTCCAGGGTATCCACCGTCCCCAGTATCTTTTCACAAATCATAGCAAATGCTCCTTTATTCAAAACGTCTTTTCCCGGTTCCGCACCGGGACACTCATTCACCATTTACCATGCGCCGACGAGCATGAGCAGACCCGGTATCCAGGCCGTTGCTACCCCCTCAAATACCTGCAGGCAGGGAACAAATTTCCCCAGCTTCTTTCCCATAATATCCTCCACAAAGGATGTGCCCCACAAAATGGCCCACAGATACCAGATGGCGGCCCACCGCCAGTCCGCGGTTACACCCAGGGCGGCGCTTCCGGTGATGCCCTCGATGGTTCCGAAAATCACCGCATTCACCGCCACAAAAGTAGAGAACCAGGCAAAGGGGATGGGATTTAATTTTCCCAGCTTCATAAAGGCCACAAAAAGATAGGTAAAGCCAAACAGCAGTCCTGTGCCGGCCGCGTAATAATTTCCCATTACCAGATTGACCGCATTGATAAAAACGGACAGTCCTCCTGTCAGAATATTCATCACAGCTGCGGATTTCCCGTCAACCCGATACAGGGTGCACATGCCGTTATTGATCAGCACGATCCCCACAAATAACAGACAAACGCCTAACATACTCCTTTTCCTCCCGAATCTTTATTAGAATAAGCTGTAAAGCTGGGTCAGAGGAAGGCTCTTAGCCGGCTTTGATGTAATTGCCCGGCCATCCACCTTCACCTCATAGGTCTCCGGATTTACGGTGATCTCCGGCGTGCCGTCGTTAAATTTCATATCCTTCTTGCCGATATTCCGGCAGCCCGAAACAGGAACTACCTTCTTCTGGAGCCCGTACTTTTCGGCCACGCCTTCTTCCATGGCCGCCCTGGACACAAAGGTCAGGCAGGAAGCGTATCTGGCTTTCCCGTGGGCCCCAAACATGGGACGGTACATGACCGGCTCACAGGTGGGAATGGAGGCGTTGGCGTCCCCCATCTTGGATGCGATAATCATGCCTCCCTTGATAATCATATCCGGCTTGATGCCGAAGAAAGTCGGATTCCACAGTACCAGATCCGCGAATTTTCCCTTTTCCACGGAACCTACATAGGAAGCTACGCCGTGGGTGATCGCCGGGTTAATGGTATATTTGGCAATATAGCGTTTTGCCCGGAAGTTGTCGTTTCCGTGTCCCTCGTCCTCCGGCAGCGCTCCCCGCTCATCCTTCATCTTGCTGGCAGTCTGCCAGGTGCGGGTAATGACCTCGCCCACCCGGCCCATAGCCTGGGAATCCGAGCTCATCATGCTGAACACTCCCATATCGTGCAGCACATCCTCCGCCGCGATGGTCTCCGGACGGATTCGGGAATCCGCAAAGGCCACATCCTCCGGTATCCGCTTGTCCAGGTGGTGACACACCATCAGCATATCCAGATGCTCATCCAGGGTGTTCACCGTAAAAGGCATGGTGGGGTTGGTGGAAGAAGGAAGCACATTGGGAGCGGCAGCGGCCCGTATAATGTCCGGAGCATGTCCGCCGCCGGCTCCCTCCGTGTGATAGGTATGGATGGTGCGGCCTCCGATAGCCGCTAGGGTATCCTCCACGCAGCCTCCTTCATTCAGGGTATCCGTGTGGATGGCCACCTGCACATCGTATTCATCCGCCACGTTCAGACAGTGGTCGATCGCTGCCGGCGTGCTGCCCCAATCCTCATGAAGCTTTAATCCCATGGCCCCAGCCCGGATCTGTTCCACCAGCGCTTTCTCATCGGAGCTGTTTCCCTTTCCCAGCAGTCCGATATTCATGGGATATTCCTCCGCCGCCTTCAGCATCATCTCCATATTCCAGGGGCCGGGCGTACAGGTGGTGGCGTTGGTGCCGTCCGCCGGTCCGGTGCCCCCTCCGATCATGGTGGTAACGCCGCTGTAGAGGGCGCAGTCAACCTGCTGGGGGGAGATAAAGTGAATGTGGGTGTCCAGACCGCCTGCCGTGAGAATGAGTCCCTCCCCGGCCAGAGCCTCCGTGGAAGCCCCCACGGTCATTCCCGGAGTTACGCCGTCCATAACGGAGGGGTTGCCTGCTTTTCCGATACCGGCAATCAGCCCGTTCTTGATGCCAATATCTGCCTTGTAGATTCCTGTGTAATCCAGTACCAGGGCATTGGTGATCACCAGATCCAGATCCCCGTCCCCGCTGGTGGTGCCCACTGACTGCCCCATGCCGTCCCGCAGGGTCTTGCCGCCGCCAAACTTGCTCTCATCCCCGTAGGTAGTGTAATCCTTTTCCACCTCAATCACCAGGCTGGTATCCGCCAGGCGGACCCTGTCGCCGGTGGTGGGTCCGTACATCATCGCATACGTTTCGCCAGAAATTTTTGTGCTCATGCTCTTCTCCTCCTCACCGTCTATTTCAGAAATCCTTTTTGTCTCGCCCGCTCCATGGCAGCCGCCTTTGTCGCAGGGGAAGTCTGGGCGCAGGTCAAATCATTCAGGCCGAAAATCCGCCTGGTGCCTCCCATGGCGGTCAGGGAAACCTCCTTCTCCTCTCCGGGTTCAAACCGCACGGAAGTGCCGGAAGGTATATCCAGATGAAAGCCGTATGCCATCTCCCGGTCAAAGAAAAGGCATCGGTTTACCTCAAAAAAGTGAAAATGGGACCCCACCTGTACCGGCCGGTCCCCTGTATTGGCGACCAGCAGCGTCCGGGTCTCTTTTCCCTCGTTTAATACAATTTCCCGCTCCAGGGGCATGATCTCTCCAATCTTCATCCTCGCTCCTCCTCACTGTATTGGATTGTGTACCGTTACCAGCTTTGTTCCGTCCGGGAAAGTAGCCTCCACCTGAATCTCATGAATCATGTCCGCCACTCCCTCCATCACATCGTCCTTTGAAAGAATCCTGGTGCCCAGCTGCATCAGCTCGGTCACTTCCTTGCCATCCCGGGCCATCTCCATCAGATCAGAGCTGATATAGGCCACGGCCTCCGCATAATTCAGCTTCAGTCCCCGGCTCTTCCGCTCCTTTGCCAGGTTTCCTGCCATATGCAGAAGAAGCTTTTCCTGTTCCTTCGGTGTCATGCGCATATCGGTTCCTCCTTTGCCATAAATTGAGCCTGGTGTAAAAAAACAACAAAAAAAGACAAAGACGCCGTTTTCTGACATCTTTGTCTTCATCGCCTACTACCATAGCACAGCGGTAAAATTTTGTCAACGCTTGTTTTTCCCTCTTTTTTTATAGTCCTCCTCAATTTTTTTCTTCCAGTCGGCTCCCACCGGCGCCGCCGAGCCGCGCATCCTGGTGATGGTCTCGCTGACCACCTGGTAATTCAGGCTCACCCCGGCGCTGTCATTCTGGAAGGTCACGGACCGGTCCCGGCCGATGCCAAAGCTTCTGGCCTCCTCCACCGCGTCCATATTAGCTCCCAGGAAAAGAAACTCCCATCCGTATTTTTCCTTCTCATGCTCGATCATCTCTTTTACCCTGCTCCGGCTGTGCTCTCTGCTGGCATTCTCCATACCGTCTGTGGTGATGACAAAGATCACCTTCTCTGCCTTACAGTCCTTTGGCAGAGCCTTCTGAATCAGAGCCATCTCATGGATGGTTCTCCCCATGGCGTCCAGAAGAGCCGTGCTGCCCCGCACAAAATACTCGTTTTCTGTCAGGGGTTTCACCCGGTCTGCCGGCACCCGGTCATGAATCTTCTCGTACAGATTGTCAAAAAGCACGGTGGTGATATTGGCCTCCCCTTCCTGCTCTTTCTGCTTCTGCAGCATGGAATTAAATCCTCCGATGGTATCCTGCTCCAGCCCGCCCATGGAGCCGCTGCGGTCCAGAATAAAAACCAGTTCTGTTAATCCTTTTCTCATAGTCTCTTCCTCCTCTGTCCTGTTTCTTTATCTGATACCGAAAGTATAACAAAAAAGAATCAAGGCATGGTCGCACAGCAGGCGACAAAAGAGCGGCCTCAAAAACGCTTTTGGCGCTCTTTGCAGCCGCTCTTTTGACAAAATTCTTCTCAGCCCCCGATCAGAGGCTGGTCATAGGCAAACAGAACTTCATTGATTTCAAACACATCATACATCCGGTTTTCCAGGAAGAACCGGATAATCACATCAAATTTGGAGCTGTCCGAGAAAGAGTATCCGGCGGTTTTCAGCAGATCCAGCGTCTCATCCAGGGACAGTTCCAGGGCGATGGAAAAAGCCAGCACCGTTTTTTTGTTGGGCGCATAATCCGGATTGTTCCGGATTTTGGAAAAATGTCTCCGGTCCACGTTGGCCCGGTGATACACCTGCGAATCCGTCAGCCCTCTCTCGTCAATCAGCCGCAGCAGCATCTGGGAAAAAGTCTCTCCCAGATGTTTCATTATATCTTCCAGCTTTCTTTTGCCGGGCGCCGGCTGCGCGGGCGAGAAAGCTTCCAGGAAAGGTCCGTTCCCAAAAGTTTCAGAGGACCTGGCCTGTTCAAAAAAGGCTCTCTGCCTTCTCGCCTCCAGGTTCCGGCTCTCTGCCGGGCGGTAAGCTGCCTCATACTCTTTCACATAATGATCATCGATATATTCCTGAATAGAGACAAACAGCTTTCTGCCCGTATCCAGAGACCGTCTGTCATATAAAACCAGATAGATGGTCATCTCATGTTCCAGAAGAAAGTCCTCAAAGGCCCGGGTGGCCACCCGCAGGGCCCGTCCTGCCGGGAACCCGTAGTTTCCCGCGCAGAGCAGCGGAAAAGCAATGGTTTCCAGTTTGTACTCCACTGCCAGCCGGAGGGCGGCCCGGTAGGTGCCGACAAGAATCTCTTCCTCCCCGCTGCCGCCTCCCTGCCACACCGGTCCCACCGCATGGATGATGTATTTGGCAGGCAGCTGAAAACCGGGAGTGATCACGGCTTTCCCCAGTTCACATCCCCCGATTTTCCGGCAGGCTTCCCGCAGTTTCTCCTCTCCCGCCGCCAGATAGATGGCCCGGCTGGCTCCGGGTCCCTCCTCCAGGCGGGTATTGGCCGTATTTACGACTGCGTCTGCTTTTACTTTTGCAATATCATTTCTGATTAACAGGAAAGGCATAGGTTCCTCCGATATATATTAAAGTGTCTCTTCCAGATAATCTGTTTTGCAGATTAGTCTGCTTCCCCACTTATCCTTAAACTTCCGAAACTTATTATTCTGAATATCATGGGTACGGACTTTGCTGGATACAATGCGAAACAGAAACTCATATCCTGACAGTTCCGCCTGAAATAATCTAAGTCCCGCTTCCAGCTGAGGAACTGCCCTGTCCACGTTTCCTCCTTTTAGTTCGATAAAGTAGGCCTTTTTCAAAGTATCATTTGTCAGTAAAAAATCACAGCAGGTCTGCTGCCTAACGAGATCCCCATCCAGTTTGTATTGCCGTACGCAGTACTTTTGCGCAGGATTTTGAGCACAATGTTTTCTGGGACTCCCTTTATCCTTTGATAGAATTATTTTCTGGCGTATTTCGCAAAGTGATTTGTCTGAAGTAAGCCTCATTTACAATTCCTTTCAATGTTCGTACATTTCTTTCAACAATACCATTTTTTCAAAATCTCGATTAATGTCTTCTGATGCTCCATCAATAACTTCGTTTTCTATGGATTGAAATTTCTGATCACTGCAGGATATAATCTCTCCGTCTTTGATATAGTACGCTGCAAAATCGGAAAATTTCATCCATTTATTTCGGGATATAATTTTCTCCAATTTGGACTGGTCCACATATTTCGCTATTTTATCTGCATACAGCATATTATTAATGGAACCCAAAATATACGGACTGTGCGTTGTGATAAAAATCTGGTTTTTGCCATTTTGTGCCATAGAAATAAATTCCGCAATTAGCTTCTGCGCATTTGGAAACAGATGGGATTCCGGTTCTTCAATAATAAAAAAAGCTTTTTGATTATAGAGCAGATAATAAAATACAACATTCAGAATCCAAACTACTTCCTGCTGCCCGGAAGAGGCAAAATTAATCTTTACATATTTGTTCTCTGAAACCTGCAGCCGTTCTTCTCCTTCAATATTTCTGTATTCGCCCTGCAAAATAGCTTTCATCAACTCTGACAGTTCCAGCATCTGCTGACGATCTACCTTTGTGTCGGTTAAATGAATTGCATTTTGAATCATCTGATCCAAACCAAAGGAAAACTCCGGTTTTAGCTGCAAAATCCTTTCCAGATAATTCTGAGTACAATAATCTAAATTCCTTTTTTGTGCATCATCCATAGAACTATAAATATAATTCAGCTGTGTTCCCAAAAGTGTAATCATACTGCGTCCCGCAGGGATATAAATGATTTCCGCCGAATCTTCAAAGAAATCGTGCAATTCTTCCCTCACTGCGTACAGGACATCATGGGAAGCCATGCCAAAATCTCTCTGGCTTTTCTTTTCCAGTTCTTTGATAAACTGATTTAAATTATCGCTGAATTCAATCCAGATATAGTTAGGCGCTGCCATATTTTCTCGAAGAGAAACCTTCATAAATGTATTTTCCGCATAGTAAAAGGCAAGCTGCATAGTTTCATCCATATGCCATGTAGTACCAAAAATCTGCAGAAAATTGGAGCGGATACTTCTTTCAATTCGTTTCTTGAAAGACAGATTTATTGTATCATCTGCTTCGGATACCTGCAGGAATTGCTGCTTTCTAAACTGTTCCATCAGTATATTTTTTATATTTTTGAAAAAAAACACACTTTTAGCAATGGTGCTCTTTCCGGAAGCCTGCGGACCTGTAAAAACCGTAAAATCAGAGATTTCCAACTCACAGTGTTCCACCGGTCCCAATTTATGAATCAATATTTTCTGCATAATCCTTCTCCATTATTGTCAACAATCATTAATTTTTCCTTAATAGCATTATATCTTTTCATAACGGTCATAACAAGTTATTTTTCTGTTATAAGAACATCCTTTTACCGGCAGTATGTAAAGGGCAATCCGCCCAGTTCCTGCGGCTTCGCCTGTCTTCACGGTAAATTCATAATTCTGTGGTACACTGCCCCAGGGTGATGATTTATGAAATCCATTTTAATCGTAGAAGATGAACCGGATATTCAGGAGCTGCTGACCGCTTATCTGCGGAATGCGGGATACCGGACCGCGTCGGCGGAGGACGGGGTGGCGGCACTGGATCTGTTTCAGTCCCGGATCTTTGATCTGGTTCTTTTAGATATTATGCTGCCGAAAATTGACGGTTTCGGTGTGTGCGAGGTAATTCGCCGCCAGTCCCAGGTTCCCATTCTCATGCTCACGGCCCTGGACGGGGAAGAACAGCAGTTAAAGGGCTTCGGCCTGAATATTGACGACTATGTGACAAAGCCTTTTTCCATTCCGGTACTTTTGGAAAAAATTCGGGTGATCCTCAGGCGAAGCGCCGGAGCGGAAGCGGAAAATCTCCTCCGCTACCGGGATGTAACCGTTAACCTGGATACCAGAGAGGTTTCTCTTGGAGGCCGCCTTCTGGATCTGACGGCCCGGGAGTTTGATCTGCTGTACACCTTTCTGGCATCGCCGGGCCGGGTATTTACCCGGGAGATGCTGCTGGCCAAGCTGTGGGGCTATGATTTTTACGGGGACGCCCGGGTGGTGGACAGCCACATTAAAAATCTCCGCCGCAAACTGGAGCGGGACTATATTGAGACAGTAAGGGGGGTGGGGTACCGTGCTGCGAAGGAAACTGATTGAGAGCCTGACGGCCCGGATCTTTTTCATCACCGTCCTCATTCTGCTGGGTGCCGGAACCGTTACCTTCGCCCTGATCGCCTGGGCGACCCCCAGCACCTATACCGCGGTGGTGAACGAGGATCTGCAGCAGCAGGTGGACGCTCTGGCCAAGCGGCTGAAAAACACGGATTTTGAGGACAGCGGCCCTGTTCTGGAGGAATTTATCCGTACCACCCGGGCTGATGCGGCGCTTCTCTCCCCGGACGGAAAGTCAGAGCTGTCCCTTCCGGCACAGTACGGGGAGTATACCCCGGAAGTCTCCGCCTCCGAGGTCACGGTTTATAATGACGGGGGAGGCAGCGTCTCTATTACGTCTCTGCAGCAGGCTTCCATTTTCGCGGATGTCACCTTTGCCAACCGGGAAGAAACCTACGGCCTGTATGTGAGCCCCTACGCCAGGGAGGAAAACCTGGCGGTTCAGGCCCTGATCAGCATGGCCCCCTGGCTTCTTCTGGCGCTGCTGGTTTTCTCCCTGCTGTGCGCCTTTGTCTACTCCCGCTACATTACCCGGCCCATTCTCCGCCTGAACCGCATCGCCGCAGGTTTCGCCCAGCTGAACTTTGACTGGACCAGCAACGAAACCCGCCGGGATGAAATTGGCGCCCTGAGCCGCAGCCTGGATCAGATGGCCGCCCGGCTTTCATCCGCGCTGCGCGAACTGGAAACGGCCAACCGGGCGCTGCAGGGAGAGGTGGAGCGGGAAAGAGAGAGGGAACGGCAGCGGACAGCCTTTTTCTCAGCCGCCTCCCACGAGCTGAAAACGCCTATTACCATTTTGAAAGGGCAGCTTACCGGCATGCTGGAAGGAGTGGACGTATACCGGGACCGGGATAAATATCTGCTCCGGTCCCTCCAGGTGGCAGGCCGCATGGAACATCTGATTCAGGAAATGCTCATCATCTCCCGCATGGAAGCAGGAGGAATGGACTCCTCCCGGGAAGAGGTGGATCTGTCTGTTCTGGCAAAGCGACAGCTTTCCCTGGACCGGGAGCTTATCACGCTGCGGGGACAGCATCTGATCTGCCAGCTTTCCCCCGGCATTACCGTAACCGGAATCCCTGCTCTGTTGGAAAAGGTCATGGGGAACCTGCTCTCCAATGCCTCCCTCTATTCCCCGGAAGGCGCCGTCATCCGGGTATGGTGCGGTATGGAGCATGGACACCCCGCCCTGATTGTGGAAAATACCGGCGTTCACATCAGCGACCTGGCCCTTCCCCGCCTCTTTGAACCCTTTTACCGGCAGGAAGAATCCAGGAACCGCAGGACAGGGGGCAGCGGCCTGGGCCTTTTTCTGGTAAAAATGATTTTGGACCGCCACCAGGCATCCTGTTCCATTGAAAACACCAAAGAAGGAGTGCGGGCCAAAGTCCTTTTTCTTCACACAAAACACATCTGATTTTCAGCTTAAATCCAAACAGCCCTGGTATCCTTCAACTGTTTTAAAAGAAAAACAGAAAGGATACCAAAGCTATGGAAATTCGTGTACAAAATGTCAGCATGGTCTATCCTAACGGAAAGACAGCACTGAAAAATCTAAATCTCGATCTCAAATCCCCCAGCCTCATCGGGCTTCTGGGGCCCAACGGAGCGGGAAAGTCCACCCTGATGAAGCTTCTGGTGGGGGCTCTTCTGCCCACCGCCGGTTCCATTCAGGTGGACGGCCGTCCCCTCACCCGGTCTGAAAAGCAGCTGAAATCCCGGCTTGGCTATCTGCCTCAGGATTTCGGTCTGTTTGACGAACTGACAGTGGCCCAGTTTCTGGACTACATGGCCGCCCTGAAAGAAATACGTTCCCCCAAAACCGCCGTCTCACAGGCCATAGAAGCGGTAAACCTGAAAGAAAAAGCAAAATCCAAAATCCGCACCCTCTCCGGAGGCCAGCGCCAGAGGGTGGGCATTGCCCAGGCGCTGCTTGGGGATCCCTCCTTTTTTATTTTCGATGAGCCTACCGTGGGGCTTGACCCGGAGGAACGGATTCATTTCCGCAACCTGTTTTCTCAAACCGCCCAAAACCGTCTGGTGCTGCTCTCCACACATATCATTGAGGACGTGCAGTCTGTATGCGACCAGCTGGTGGTGATTCACCACGGCCGCATCCTGTTTGCCGGCACCCCGGAGGAACTCATTCTGACTGCTCAGGGCCATGTGGGTATCTTCTGGGAGCAGGAGGCTTTTGAGGAGGAAGGGCTACACATTACCGCCCGGGTCAACACCAGCCAGGGTATCCGCTGCCGGGCCGTGGCAGAGTCCCTGCCCGCCTGCGCCGTGCCGGAAGAACCCTCCCTGGAGGACGCCTACCTCTATCTGATTTCCAGGGAGGTGGTCTCATGAAATCCACAGGACTTTTTGCCCGGGAACTTCACCGTCTGCTCCACAGCCGTCCCGCCTGGCTGGCTTTGCTGCTGACCCTTCTCTCTCCCCTGGCAGGTCTGTTTCTGTACAAGCCTGCCACTGCCGATACCATGCTCTCCCTGTATCTGGCCAATCCGGCCCTGACTGGGGGCGCGGCAGGGGGGATCTTTTTTGGCCTGCTTGCCGTATTGGAACTGGACCGGGTCAGCCGCAGCCGGATGGATGCGCTGGTGGATGCGGCGGTGCCGCCCCTGCGCATGGCGCTGGTGCGCCTGACGGCCCTGCTGGCAGTCGGACTGTTGGCAACGGCGGTTACCATGCTGGTCTGGCTGCCCGTCACCTGGTCTCTGGTGGGATCAGTCTTTGATCTTACAGACTACTGTCTGGCCTACCTGATTTTTATGGGCTTGGCCCTTCCCCTGGCCATCCTGGCAGCCGCCGCCTTTTACCAGTTCACCTGTCGGATGGATCTGTCCCTGGTGCTCTTTGCCGCCTTTTGCGGTCTGAGCCTTACGCTGTGGGCCGATGAATGGCAGCTTTGCTGGCTCAATCCCAGCGTGTGGGCCCTGTCCGATGATTTTTCCAATTTTCGGATCTTCCGCTCCGCAGCCTACATGCGGTTTACCTGGCTGGGGGCTCTGGCCGGTTTCTGGGGGCTCTCCTGCCTGTGCGTCCGCCAGTATGGGAAAGGACCTTTCGGCTCTTTTGCCCGGAGCGTCCGCAGAGTCTGCCGTCCCATTCTGGTTCTGGCTCTGCTCGCCTCTTCCGTCACGGCCTACGCTCTCCAGCCCTTTGTGGATCACAGCAATCCGGATCTTTCTGCCATGACCTTTTCTGAACTGGAGTATGCCGAGGGCGTCACCTGCTCTCACCGCAGCGCCCAGGTCACGCCCTGCACAGACAGCGGTTCTGTCACGGGAACGGCTTCCTATGAGTTTCAAAACTCCTCCGGGAAAGAGCAGACCGTCTCCTTTGCCATCAATCCGGGCTACACCGTCTCCTCCGTCCGGGCTGACGGAGAGGCGGGTCCCTTCCGGGTCGGCGATTATCAGGAGTACAATGAGGCCATGCTGGAAGTAACGCTCCCTGCAAAAGAGGAGATGGAGCTGGAAATTCGCTACGGCGGCTTTCCCAGAGAGGACCGCACCACCTCCACCATGCAGGGATCTGCGGAAATCAGCCGGGAATATATCTGCCTGACCAATGCTTCCCTTTCCCCCCGTCTTCTGAATGTGCTGCCGGCAAAAGACTCCATCCCGGTGACTATGGAAATTACGGTGCCCGCCCACATGAGCGTGATCCCCTTTGGCCGGGCGGACGCCCAGGCTGTGGAAGAGCATGATGACGGCACTATTACCTGGCGCTATGAGGACGAGGGAACCGGAGGCATACTCTACGCCGGAGACTATGTCCGCCAGGACATCGAGGCGGGAGGCATCACGGTTCAGTTCTACTACGGGAGAAAGCATCAGGCTATTATGGAGAAGGCGAACGCGGCGGAAGCCGTGCGAAAGGTGGTAGATTACTGTACGGAGCACTACGGCCCCCTGTCCTTTGGCGCCGGCGGCTCTCTCAAACTCATCCAGAGCCGGACTGCCGGAGGCGGGTACGCCACCGATGGCGCCAGCCTGCTGGACGAGGCGGATTTTACTGCGGCCAACTTATCTGATCCCGACAAGGGCGGGGCTGTGGGTGAAGTCTTTATCCATGAGCTGGTCCATCAGTGGTGGGGACTGGCCAATATGTTCGATGGGGCAGACGCAGAAAGCCCCTGGTCGGCGGAAGGACTCACCGTCTATACCACCTACCGCATTGTCAAAGAGCTGTACGGCGAAGACTACGCCAGGGAACACTATACAGACCAGTGGCAGCGGGAGGCGGAGGACTATTACCTGAATTATTACGTCCGCAGCCCGGAGTATCTGCAGGAACTGCCCCAGAGCAAGCAGCTGGAAATTTCCAACAGCCTGTCCCGGGTGCGCCAGTACTGTGAGATGCCGCTTAAAATTTTAAAGGCGGAAACGCTGGTAGGCGGGGAGGAAGCCATGGACCAGATCTTAAAAGGCCTGTTTAACCGGGAGCTGGACTGGAGCTACCCCTATCTGACCTACCAGGAATTTCTGGATGCCTGCAATCTGACAGAGGAGGAGTTAAATCTTGCGTAAAGTATTTTATTATGAATGTAAACGACTGCTGTGGAATAAATTTTTCTTCGGTCTTTTGCTGGTCCTGCTGTTTTTCGGCTGGCAGGTGCTGGACCGGGTCACCATCCTGGGGGTATCCCACACGGCCCCCTTCTCCCCCTGGAGTTTCGGGGATTACCTTGGCCGGCTGCTGCCCCTGCTCTGGATCGGCGCCCTGTTTTTCCTTACCTTTTTTATCTCCGCCAAAGCCCGGAGAGTATCTGTGCTCACCGACGCGGCGCCTGTGCCGGCCAGCCGGTACGTCCTCGTCCGGTGCGGCGCTGCCCTGACCGGCACATTCCTCCTCTCCCTGGCCTGCCTGGCGGAAGCCGCTCTGTTCTACGGCTGGTATTTTCACTGGTTTGACTGGGGAAGCCTGCTGCCCTGCGCCCTTACTGCCCTGCTGCCCCCTCTGCTCTTCGCCCTGGGAAGCGGCTGGCTGCTGAGTCAGATCAGGCCCTGGCTGCTCTATCTTTGGATGGCCCTGCCCTTCCTGCTGGCCCCGCTGCCCCTGCCGGAGGCTCTAAGCCTCTTAAACGGCAGTTTCTTTACCGCCTATCCCCTGGGCCTTGATGCCCTGGATCCCGGCTTTTCCCTGCCGGTCTCTGTTCTCATCGTTCAGTGCCTCCTGACGGTTTCCGGCGCAGGCCTTTTTCTGGCAGGGCTGCGCAAAAAATCCTTGCATCCGCCCCGTAACACTGGAGGAGGCTGCTCTTTCTGAATCAAAAGGCCGGCGAATTTCCTGTCTTAGTGAAATTCGCCGGGGTTTTCCTTTTTCCTGTCTGTTTTCACAGGTGATCGTTTTTATCCTCTCCGGGCCTTCTGATGCTGCATCATTCCCAGCATTCGCATATCTGCATGTTTATCCTGTTTCTGTACGCCCTGATTCCATACCTGCACAATTTCATCGCTGTAACCAAAAAATGCCTGGGGCAGACGGGGAAACAGATATTGCAGCAGTTCCTGTGCTCCATTCGTTCCCATAGTCAACGCACGGTGATCTCCCCCATCCTCCGTACGCAGCGCCACTGCGTGAAAACTTCCTGTCGTTACCACACCGTACAGCTTTGCTTTCGTGTTGAGATGATACACCCATACAATATCAGAATTTTTCAGTATCTGGAACCCCAGTTTATTTTCAATAATCGTATACTTCTCGTCAATCCGCACTCCGTGTACCGGCGCTGCCGTTTCATAGAGCCGTTCCAGCTCCTTCCTGACTTTTTCCGGGTTTTTCTGATCCTTTAAAAATCTCCTGATCTCGCCTCTGTGCAAAAGTGTGTCAAATGCCATATTCCTCTCCTCCTGTTTTTATACCAACTGTTTCCGTGTATCTCTTTCTGTTAACAGGAGTATAGCAGGAAAAGGCAAGGGTTCTGTCGCATGGAAGGCAACGAATCATAAACGTTTCTGCATGCTACTCTGCCATATGCAAGTCTTTTCCGGAAATTTTCTTAATTTACAGCTAAGCAAATAAGAACTATCGATAAAATATGAATTACAGAAATAGTGCTGGTCTGACTTTAAGCAGTACATTCAGAGTTTAAATACATCGGAAACTGTGGAAGACAGCAAAGAAACAGGTGGTGATTGCATGAATGGCATTTATTATCTTACAGATGATGAGGTTCAGGCACTAAAAAATTAATTTCAAAATTTCAGCAAAATCATTTAACTCCTTCTGCTGCAGCAAAACCATGGGAAATATCGCTCATCGCTTTTCCGGCTCCGGAAAACCTGCTGTAGCTACCGGATGCCCGTCAAAAAGAATGATATGTCATTGTTGCATCCCCTCTTGATAATTACGCATTTTCCAAATTAGATATACCTGTTTTTCGAAAATGTGCTGTACTTATATTTTAGAAAGTGGGGCAATTACATGAATCTTAGGAAAGTAAGTTTTGGGAACTTCAAATGTCTTTATAAGACATCTTTTGAACCAGGAAAGGTCAATGTGTTTATCGGATCCAACGGTTCTGGTAAATCCACGATTCTGGAAGGAATCGGTTTGTTAAGCGCAGCCATGACAGATCGGGTTGATGCTGCCAGTCTCCAGCGCAAGGGGATTCGTCTTAGCGTTCCTGCCCTCTATAAGTCAAATTTTAAGAGCATCAACCGGCTAAAATCTACCGTTGATCTTTCTTTGGAATGGGATGATGGCAGCAGCTCGGATGTGTACCAATATGATGTTCACTTAACTACTCCCACTGATACAGAGTATTGGAAATATCATTCTGAAGCATTTTTCCAGAATGGCGAAAGGTTGTGGGGAAGGAGCAACGCCTCCTCCCGGCAGAGCAGCAACTATATTGGCTTCTTTCTTTTTAATGATGCGATTAACTTGAATGCCAGCCGAAAAATTGCAGAGGATTTTTCAGCATACGGCATTTTTCAGCCTAACACTATGACATTGCGCGGTACCATGCCTGACACGACCCAAACGCCCCCGATTGGACTGAACGGCGGTCGCCTTGCAGAAGCTATCAAGGCATTGATCCACTCCGAAGATGATGAAGTGTTTTTCGGCAGTCTCTGCATGGATGACATTCTCGATATGATTGACTGGGCTGCTGCTATTACAGTGGCCGCGCCAAAGAAAAGCAATATCAACGCCAATGTTCCAACCACTCGTGATGTTATCGAGTTCACCGACCGCTACATGAAGGATACCGCTCAATTATTAAATCCGCGTCTGGCCAAAAAAATGATGGAGGTTTTCTGTGATCAGATTTTGCGGCAGGACAAGCATGTTTTTCTGACTACCCATAATCCACTTGTTTTGGACGGATTGAATTTGAGCAATGACAATATCCGCTTATTTGCAGTGGATCACGATTCCAACGGCTACGCTCAGATACAGCGGGTCAGAGTTTCTCAGAAACTGATCAATGAAGGCCAGCCGCTGTCCCGGCTCTGGATTTTTTAGTTATCCAAATGGGAGCAACTCAATGTGTTCATAAGGGAGAATGGAATCCTTTAGATTGCAATATCACCCCCGAAGAGAGAGCTGCCTGTCCCATTGTTCTCCCGTGCCCGGGACATACTGCTTCCGTAGCAGGGCATATGTCCCACCTCAAAGGACTCCTTACCACATGGCTCGAAGAAACGGATGATACCTGTATTGTCATCCCATGTGACAGTACTGAAGCCTGGATCGTTGCAGCAAAGGAAGGGAATCTACTCTTTTTGTAACTTTCCCTTATATTTATAGCAGAAAGAGGATGCTGCTCTATCATGAATTTCATGATAGAGAACACCCTCCCCTGTTTCAGACTATCTATTTCCCGACAGTTCCAATAAAATCTTTTTACAGCAATCCTATGTTATGCAACGGTCACGGTCAGGGTGTTGTCTCCAACGGTGATCACATGCTCGCCTGCTCCTTCCAGGGTGATGTCCATCGTCACGATGGAGAAGGACTCGCCTTCTACGCTGACGATCTGGGAAGCCAGCAGGGTATCGCCCTCGTAGGCCTGTGCCAGGATCGTTCCGTCTGCGCCGGCATTATCGGCGATCATGTAAATCTGGAAGGTTTCGCCAGAAGCAACGGTCTTATTTGCCGCAACGCTTACTTCTTCCATTTCGCCGGTCCAGGAGTTCTCCTGCTCTGTGGTGGTCACTTCCTGATCCATCACCAGGGTGTTCAGGTTAATGTCGGAATCCTCGCCGTAGCGCATACCGAAGTCGGCGGGATACAGCACGTCTCCCAGGTTGTTGGGAAGCAGAGCGGTGGGATCCTGGCGGACAGTGGCTGCCATATACAGTCTTGTGGTGGTATCCACGCCCGTATCATAAGCCAGCTCGCCCCAGTCTGTCTGCGCGTCATCACCATCTCTGGGGATCTCATATACCAGGCTTCCTTCCGGCTCCTTCTCGCCGAATACCATATCCGCCAGTACGGAAGGCAGGGTATAGGTGAAGAAGTTGCCCATGCTGGAACCATGGTCTATGTTTCTACTGATTTTGATACAAAGGAAAAAGCCCTCTCCAGGGCAAATGCCGCCGAAAAAGGCTTGAAATAAGGGTTTCCGAGGTCATGCGCTGACTTTGGAAGCCCTTGTTTTATGTGTTCAGTTGTCCATCTGCCGCTCGGTAATGTGGCGGGGTGACAGCCTTGCGGTGTAGCGATTTTGGAAAAATTAAAATGTGGGGAAAAATTAAAAGGTTTAGGTTAGTCTCTAAATAGTTCCGGCGTATTGAACCGAATATCAGGTAGTTGTTGGGTTATCTCAATGTCGCCGCAGTTTTCCAATTCATTCTTAACACGAATGTTGGTCTGGTATTCCGGATTTCAGTTTATCAAGGTACACATCCTGTTTGTTGTTTCGGGTCTCGTCGCTAATCAGGAAAACATTGCCAGACAGATTATATTGAATACGTCCAACGCGACCAATCAGATTACGAAAATCCACATCTGTCATCTGCGCACGTCCGCTGTAATAGCTTGTGATAAACAGATTATCAGCAGGCAAATTAACACCCTCAACCAGCGTGCTTGTGCAGAACATCGCAGTGATTTTTTCATCTTTAAAGAGTTTTTCTATTCTCATACGGATAGCTGATGGTAGATATCCAATGTGGTAAGCAATGCCCTGTTCCAAAAGACCCGCAAGGAAATAATCCTTATGCACTTGATTGCGAACATCCCTCGCCAACTCTGCAAGTTCAGAATCGACCGTTTTTTGAAGCCCACCATCAATTTGTCTTTTTATTCGATAAGGTACAATAATTTTCGCAAATTGAAAAGAGGATAAAAGAAGACATGGTTTGCAGCCCTCTGGTAGAATGAAGTCACGACACACCATTCTGAAAGGAGAGAGCAAACCATGTCCGAGAAGATTGTACAACTAAACGAGGACGTAATCAAGGGGCAGCTCAAGGAACTTGTGCGTGGCAGCGTTGAGGAAACCCTCAACGAACTGCTGGAGGCCGAGGCGGAGAAACTGACCCAGGCAGCCCGGTACGAGCGAAATGAGCAACGCCAGGGTTACCGCAGTAGCCACTACAACCGTAATCTAACCACCACTTCCGGGGATGTTACTCTCAAGGTGCCCAAGCTCAAAGGAATTTCCTTTGAGACCGCCATTATTGAGCGGTATCGCCGCCGGGAGAGCAGCGTGGAAGAGGCACTCATTGAGATGTACCTGGCGGGCGTATCCGTCCGGCGTGTGGAGGACATTACCGAGGCGCTGTGGGGCAGCAAAGTCTCTCCCTCCACCATTAGTGAGTTAAACAAGAAAGCGCATGTCCACATTGAGGATTGGCGTAATCGTCCTCTGCAGGGCGGGCGGTATCCGTATGTCTACGTGGATGGAATCTACCTGCGCCGCAACTGGGGCGGAGAGTTTGAGAACGTAGCGATTCTGGTGGCGATTGCGGTGAATGAGGACGGATACCGTGAGGTTCTTGGTGCCGCCGAAGGCATGAAAGAGGACAAAGCCAGCTGGGTCAGCTTCTTCCAGTGGCTGCGTGGCCGTGGTCTGGATGGAGTTAAACTGGTGGTTGGCGACAAGTGCCTTGGTATGCTGGAGGCTGTGGGAGAAGTATTCCCAGAGGCCAAGTACCAGCGGTGTACTGTACACTTTTACCGCAATATCTTCTCTGTAACGCCTCGCTCCAAGGTGAAACTGGTGGCAAAGATGCTCAAGGCGATCCACGCTCAGGAAAGCAAGAAAGCTGCCCGGGAGAAATCCAAAGCCGTGGTAGAGCAACTGCGCTCTATGAAGCTGAAAGAGGCTGCCAAGAAGGTGGAGGACAGCATTGAGGAAACGCTGACTTACTGCGATTTTCCCAGCGAACACTGGACTCGTATCCGTACCAATAACGTCATTGAACGACTCAACCGGGAGATCCGCCGTCGTACCCGTGTGGTGGGCAGCTTCCCGGACGGAAACTCCGCCCTCATGCTGGTCTGTGCCCGGCTGCGCCATGTGGCCGGCACCCAATGGGGTAACAAGAAATACATGAACATGAAGCACCTGGAGGCTGCCGTTGAGGATGCCTCCATTGCTGGCTGACTTCACTCATGCCAGG
>DVOS01000059.1 GCA_018713435.1 Candidatus Merdiplasma excrementigallinarum | reverse complement strand
CCTTTGCGGGTTCTCAGGGCAGCGCCCTGAGCTCTCGGAGAGTTTTTTGATACCAATATCTGCAATTTTCAAGGTTCTTTTGGGGCTAATTTTTTTAGCTCAATTTTTCATAGATTACTTGACACTACCTTCTCCGATCCCCCAGGATCTTTTTATTTTTTTCTCAGTCCTTCAGTGATTCCCGCACCTCATCCATGGTAGGGATAGAGGGGGTGGCGCCGGGACGGGACACCGCTATGGAAGACGCCTTGGCCGCTGTGCGCAGCGCTTCTTTTACGGAAGCTCCCCCGATGATGGAGGCCATGAAGAAACCGGTAAAGGTATCTCCCGCTGCCGTGGTATCCACTGCCTTTACCTTGAAAATATCCTGGAACACCTTTTCCTTCCCGTCGTAATAAACCGCCCCGTCGCTGCCCAGTGTCAGCACAAATCTGGCGTTGGGGAATTTGGCGGCCAGCCGATCCAGTATCTCGTCCTTGTCGGAACTGCCGGTAAACTGCTCTCCCTCAATCTCGTTCAGCATAAACAGGTAAATCTTGGTGAGATCGCAGGCATCCAGCTTTTCATCAAAGGGCGAGGGATTCAGCACGATCTTCATGCCTCTGTCATAAGCCCGGTCAATGATATAGTCCAGAAGATTTACCTCGTTCTGCAGGATCAGGTAATCCCCCTCGCCGAAATCCTCCAGCACCTGATCGATATATTCCTTCGTCTGCATCTGGTTTGTTCCGCCGTAGAGGATGATGCAGTTCTGTCCCTTCTCATCCACCTGGATGATGGTGTGTCCCCCCTTCACCGGAAGGGTCTTTACATGGGTGATGTCCACCCCGCTTTCCCGGCAGGCGTCCAAAAGCATTCCGCCGTCTTCTCCCACCAGGCCGGCATGGCATACGGGAACTCCCGCCTTAGCCAGGGCAATGGACTGGTTCAGCCCTTTTCCTCCGCAGAACTGCTCCACCTTGGAGGATAAAATCGTCTCTCCTCCCCGCACAATGTGGTGAACGGAATACACATTATCCACATTCAGGGAACCATAATTTAATACCTTCATATTGTATCTCCTTTGTGTTCTGTTCTACCTAAAATAGATACTCTCATTTTAACACTAATATATCCCTTACACAAGCAATCATTTCATGGACTTTTGTCTGGCGCTCTGGTATAATTTTTCTAACAGCAGCGGGGCGAAAAAAGCCGCCTCTGCGTCCTGTTAATCCTCTATACCTGCAAAGGAGGAAGCTCATGGAAAACATCAGACTGTACCGCAAGCGGATCATTCCGGAGGAATGTGTGTTTCTGAAAGATGATGTGATTTTATATCGGGATAAGGAAGTGATTGTCACCCGCTGGAATACCCTTCACCCGAAAAAGACGCTGCATCACGGGTATTCCTGCTATTTTCTGGAGAGGGGATTTAAGGTAAGCAAATTTTACGATCATGACAACCGGCTGATCAGCTGGTACTGCGATATCATCTCCCACACTTACGACGAGGCCGAGGACACCTATGTGTTTACGGACCTGCTGGCGGACGTGATTGTGTATCCGGACGGTTTTGTGCGGGTGGTGGACCTGGACGAGCTGGCAGACGCCTTCCGGGACGGCCTGATTGATTCGGATCAGCTGCAGACCGCCCTGCGTCATCTGGACAAGCTTCTGTCCCTGATTTATAAAGGAGCCTTTCCCAGGCTCCAGAAATATATTGAGGACTTTGAGGAAACCTCCCCTTGAAACCGGGGAAGGCTACTCCTCGTCCTGCTCGGTCCGGGCACAGTACCCGATCAGAACCTTCCAGGTATTTTTCACACCGTCCCGGTGGCTTCTCTCATAGCCGTGGGACGCATACACGCCGGCGCCGATCAGACCGTGGCGCAGGTCGTATCCCGCCCTTAAGGTGGCTTCCACATCAGAGCCGTAGTGGGGGTATACATCCACCGCATAATCGGCTCCCGTCTTTACCGCCGCCTCAATCAGGCCGTTTACCACCGCAAAATCATAGGGGCCGCCGCTGTCCTTGGCACAGATGGACACCTGCCGTTCCGTGCAGGAGAGGCCCTCGCCCACACATCCCATATCTACGGAAATGGCTTCGCTCACTCCCTCCGGTACGGAGGCGCTGCCGCCGTGTCCCACTTCTTCATACACCGTGATGTGCACATACACAGCCCGGTCCTGGCAGATATTTTCCTCCTGCAGGTATCTGGCAAATCCCAGAAGAATTCCCACGCTCAGCTTGTCATCCAGAAAACGGCTCTTAATATAGCCTTTCTCCGTGATCCTGGTGCGGGGATCAAAGCAGACAAAATCTCCCGGCCGGATCCCCAGCTTCTGGGTTTCCTCCTTGGAGGAGGTCTCCTCATCCAGCACCACTTCCATATTGTCGAAATTCCGCTCCGTAGTATTGTAGTCTCCGTTTACATGGATGGAAGCGTTGCTCAGCTGGAAGGTACCGTCATACACTCCGTTAAAGCGGGTCATAACCCGGCAGTTTTCCGCTTCCGCATTGGAGGCGTTCATTCCTCCGATGGGCGTAATCCGCAGCCTTCCGTTGTCCTTCACCTGGGCCACCATACCGCCCAGCGTATCCAGATGAGCTTCCAGCAGGATCCCGTTTTCCGTGTCCATGCCTCCCAGGCTCACCAGAATCCCGCCCTTTTTTGTTATCTCAGGCTGATACCCCATGGAGAGGAATTCATTGGCCACGAACCGGGCCGCATCCTCCGTATACCCGCTGGGACTGTCGATGGCCAGGAGCCGGGCAGTAACATCCAGTATATACTCTACATATTTTTCTTCATTCAAAATCTGCATGGCGATGCGCTCCTTTTTCTAGATTTTATATAAAATGTGATTTATAAATTGATTATGCGTTGTAGTTCTCATAGAATTGTGTTACATAATTCTACGAAAAAAAAGATAGCCGCCACTACCGGAAATAGTGACGGCAATGCTGTAAAGCATTAACAACTATATGGGTAGGCCGCTCTCTGGCTTTCCCACATCTACTATAACATATCTGGCGTAGAGTTACAACTTTAATCCGCCCCGTATTTAAATAAATTGTATTCTATTAAATTTCTGCCCTCAGTTTTTTATAGCGGCGATGACCTCCACCTCACACAGAACCCCTTTGGGCAGATCTTTCACCGCCACACAGGAACGGGCCGGCTTGCCGGTAAAGTAGGCGCCGTACACTTCATTAAACGGAGCAAAGTCTCCCATATCCGCCAGGAAACAGGTGGTCTTCACCGCATCCTCAAATCCGATCCCCTGGCTCTCCAGCAGGGCTCCGATGTTTTTCATCACCTGTTCGGCCTGCTCTTTGATGGTGGTTCCCACCACTTCTCCCGTCACCGGGGACAGGGGAATCTGCCCGGAAAAAAAGACCAGTCCGTTTACCGCAATGCCCTGGGAATAGGGGCCGATGGCCGCAGGGGCGTTCTTCGTATCCACATACTTCAGCATAGTATTTTTCCTCCTAATGAACTTCTGTGTTTATGAAATGTAAGGAAACGTCACAAAAAGATTACATCTGTTTCCTGTACATCCGGGTGTACAGATGTCGACAGGACAAGGTGAACACCGGATGTCAGGAAACAATAAAATCTTTTTGTACGTTTATTATTTCAGCACTCTGGGAGCATTCCGCTCTTCCAGCTTCTTTAAAATCGCAGCGGGATCCTGGAATTTTGCCAGGAAAATCATGGCCGCGATGATGTAGGGCTTATAGCTGGCTTCCTTGTACAGGGGATCCCGGTAGCGGTCAAATACGCTGGCATCCACTTCTCCTTCTTTGCAGCTTACTCCGGAAATATCCGCGGGCAGGCAGTGCAGGTAGAGAGCTTTTCCGTCCTTTGTGGTTTTCATCAGCTCCTCCGAGCAGGTCCAGTCTTTGTACTGAGCGTTCTGAGCCAGCAGTTCCTTCTCCAGCTCTCCGATACCCTCGAAATCCCCTTTGCCGTACAGCTCGGTTCTCTTCTCCATGGCGGCAAACGGCGCCCAGCTCTTGGGGTACACGATATCCGCGTCCTTAAAGGCCTCCGCCATGCTGTTGGTCTTGGTATAGGAGCCGCCGGATTTTTCCGCGTTGGCCCTGGCTACAGCCTCCACCTCCGGGAATACCTCATATCCTTCCGGATGGGCCAGCACCACGTCCATGCCGAAACGGGTCATCAGGCCGATCACGCCCTGGGGCACAGACAGGGGCTTCCCATAGGAGGGAGAATAAGCCCAGGTCATGGCGATCTTCTTGCCCTTCAGGTTCTCCACGCCGCCAAACTCATGGATAATATGCAGCATATCCGCCATCACCTGGGTGGGATGGTCAATATCGCACTGCAGATTCACCAGCGTCGGCTTCTGCTCCAGAATGCCGTCCCGATGGCCCTCCGCTACCGCGTCCGCCACCTCGTGCATGTACTTGTTGCCCTTTCCGATATACATATCGTCCCGGATGCCGATGGCGTCCGCCATAAAGGAAACCATGTTGGCCGTCTCCCGCACCGTCTCCCCGTGGGCAATCTGGGATTTTCCCTCGTCCAGGTCCTGCACCTGCAGGCCCAGCATATTGCAGGCCGCTGCAAAAGAAAAACGGGTTCTGGTGGAATTGTCCCTGAAAATAGAAATGCCAAGGCCGCTCTCGAATACTCTTGTGGAAATATTATTCTCCCGCATAAAGCGCAGGGCGTCCGCCAGAGTAAACACCGCCTCCAGTTCCTCGTCCGTCTTTTCCCAGGTCAGGAAAAAGTCATTCTCATACATCTCTTTGAAATGCAGGGAATTCAGCTTGTCAATGTAATCCTGTAATGTTTTCATTTCACCGTTCCTCCTGTGTGCTCTTATTGATTGCCGCAGTAAGTGCCGGGCAGGGCCGCGTACACCGCCGCGCAGGTTACCAGATCCTGTTTCCAGGTTTTCTCATTGGGGGCATGGGCCTGGGCTTCCGCTCCCGGTCCGAAGCCGATGCAGGGGATCCCGTTTCTTCCCATAATGGATACGCCGTTGGTGGAGAAGGTCCACTTGTCCGTCAGGGGCCGGGACTGGCGCATGGTGAGAGTCTCCGGCGCGCCGATCCGTTTTTCTCCGTACAGTCCCCTGTAGGCAGCTTCCAGGGCCTTTGTCACCCGGTGATCTTTGGGAATGGCCCAGGTGGGGAAGTAGCACTCGATCTCATAGACGCATCCCGTATAGGAAGGCCTGTCATAGCGGTACATGGACACCTTCACGTCGTCCCCATATTTCTTCACGCTGGGCAGCTGGCGGATTTCCTCCAGGCAGCTCTCCCATGTCTCTCCGAAGGTCATCCGACGGTCCAGGGACACAGAGCAGGAATCCGCCACCGCGCACCGGCTGGGGGAGGTATAGAAAATCTGGGATACCGTTATGGTGCCCCGCCCCAGAAAGCGGGCCTCCTCCCAGTCCGGATTATATTTGGGGTTCAGCATCTTCACCAGGCCTTTGACCGCCGTTTCATCTTCATCATCATTTTCATTCAGCGCCCGCACATCCTGCAGGATATCCGCCATTTTGTAGATGGCATTGTCGCCCCGTTCCGGCGCGGAACCGTGGCAGGAAACTCCCTTGACGTCCACCCGGATCTCCATCCGGCCCCGCTGTCCCCGGTAAATGCCGCCGTCCGTGGGCTCCGTGGAGACCACAAATTCCGGCCGGATCCCGTCCTCATGGATGATATACTGCCAGCACAGGCCGTCGCAGTCCTCCTCCTGAACCGTACCCACTACCATAATCCGGCAGCCTTGCGGTATCAGTCCCTGCTCCTTCATAATCTTTGCTCCGTACACAGCGGACACCACGCCGCCGCACTGGTCCGATACGCCCCGTCCGCCGATCTCCGTGTCCGTCTCATACCCTTCGTAAGGATCAAAGGTCCAGTTCTCCGGATTGCCGATGCCCACCGTGTCAATATGGCCGTCGAAGGCAATGATTTTATCGCCCTCCCCCATAAAGCCCATCACGTTTCCCTGGGGATCGGTCTTTACCTCGTCAAAGCCCAGCTTTCTCATCTCTGCCGCAATGGTCTCGGCGTGGGCTCTCTCCCCGCAGCTCTCCCCGGGATGGCGCACGATGGCCCGCAAAAAAGCGGTCATATCCTTCTCGTAGCCCCGGGCCGCCTCCCTGATTCTGTCAAAATCCATGCGATCCTCTCCTTCCTCTTATTGTATTATCTCTCATTTCCGTTCCATACAATCGATTTATACCGCTGGGGATCCGTATCCCCCTCGGTGGAAAACAGCAGCACTTTCGAATCCCGGTTCAGCCCCAGGTGGTCCCGCAGTTTTCCGTATTCTTCCATGGTCATCAAACAGGCCAGCATCCCGAAAGGCGCAGCCCCCGATTCCCCGGAGGTGACAGGCGGATCTCCCTTCAGAGGCGCCGCCAGCATCCGCATTCCTCTGGCCGCCACCCAGTCCGGAACAGCCGCAAACGTATCTGCGTGATTTTTCAGAATGTCCCAGGAGATGGTATTGGGCTCCCCGCAGGCCAGCCCGGCCATAATGGTTTCCATGTCTCCTTCCACAATCTGAGGGGTTCCGTCCCCCTTTACCGCTCCCTTATAGAGGCAGGCCGCCGCGGCAGCCTCCACCACCACCACTTTGGGAGGATGATCCGGATAGCGGTTGGCAAAGTAGCCCTGCACCGCTCCCGCCAGGGAACCTACCCCCGCCTGGATAAATACATGGGTGGGCCTCTCGCAGCCGTACTCCTTCAGCTGTTCATCCGCCTCCATGGCCATGGTGCCGTACCCCTGCATAATCCAGGAGGGAATCTCCTCATACCCCTCCCAGGCGGTATCCTGCACCATCACGCCGTTCTCCGTCTTCATGGCCATCTCGTTGGCCATCCGGACGCACTCGTCATAGTTATATTCCTCAATGGAAGCCTTGGCTCCCTCCGCCAGGATATTCTCCAGTCTGGTCCGGGTGGTTCCCTTTGGCATCAGCACCACCGCCTTCTGCCCCAGCCGGGCCGCCGCCCAGGCTACGCCCCGTCCGTGGTTGCCGTCCGTAGCCGTAAAAAAGGTGGCCTGGCCGAACTCCTCCCGCAGTTTTTGCGACGTCAGCACCTCATAGGGAAGGTCAGCCACATCCCGGCCGGTCTGTTTCGCAATGTAGCGGGCCATGGCAAAGGAACCGCCCAGGACCTTAAAGGCGTTCAGCCCGAACCGGTAGGATTCATCCTTCACATAAACGGCTCCCAGTCCCAGATAATCCGCCATCTTTTCCAGCTTTGCCAGCGGCGTCACACTGTACTGGGGAAAGCTCTCATGAAATGCCCTGGCCTTTTTTACCTGGGAAAGGTCCATCACCTTCAGGCTGGCGTCTTCTGTCCCCGGCATTCTGTTTACCGCCCACTTGATCGTTTCCATACCGCCTCTCCTCCTTATCCTTTCTCCTCTTTTATTTCTATCATATCATATACCTTTGGAAAATCAACACTTTGCAAATCCCCCGATTTGATGGTAGTATAAAAAAAACGCAAAAGGAAACAGTGATTATGTCAGGTATTTTTTCCGATCATACCGTTATGGTCCGGGGCGGCGGAGATCTGGCCAGCGGAACCATCCACCGGCTGGTGCGGTGCGGGTTTCCCGTGATTGTGCTGGAAATTCCCCGGCCGTCCGCCATCCGGCGGCAGGTAGCTTTCTGCGAGGCCGTCTACGACGGCGCCGCCGTGATAGAAGGGGTAACCTGCCGGCTGGCAGCTTCTCCCAGTGAAGCCAGAAAGATAGCCGCCCGGGGTGAAGCCGCCCTGCTGATCGACCCGGAATGCCGGTCTCTAAAGGAACTGCGGCCCTGGGCCCTGGTGGACGCCATTCTGGCAAAGAAAAACCTGGGCACCAGCCGCTCTATGGCCAGCCGGACCATTGCCCTGGGTCCCGGATTCTGCGCGGGAAAAGACGTGGATCTGGTGATCGAGACTAAAAGAGGCCACGATCTGGGCCGGATTATCACAGAAGGCTATGCCGCCCCCGACACCGGCGTACCCGGAACCATCGGAGGATACGGCAGAGAGCGGGTGGTTCGTGCCCCTGCCGGCGGCATTTTGGAGCCGGAAGTTTCCATCGGAAGCCAGGTGGAAGCGGGCCAGCTCATCGCCCGGATTTTTCCGGCGCCCTCCGGCAAAAGCGCCGGCCCAGTCGCGCCCCCTCAGACGGCGGTTCCGGTATACGCCGCCCTTTCCGGGCTGGTGCGGGGTATGATACGGGCCGGTTATCCCGTAACAGAGGGTCTGAAAATCGCGGATATTGATCCCCGTAAGGAGGAGTACGCCAACTGCTTTACCATCTCCGACAAGACCCGGTGCATCGCCGGCTCCGTGCTGGAGGGACTGCTCTGGCCCCAAATGCGGCAGGCGCCGGACCATTCCTCCCAAACGGAGGCATAGGATATGATTTACTGGATAAAAGATGAAAAAGAAAACGGGCAGCCTTATCCCAACAGCCGGACGCCCCTGCTTTCCGTTCTGACAGAGCGGCTGAAGCGGCAGGCGCCTTTTCCCAAAGCGGAGGGCGCTCTTTGCGTCTGCCTGGCAGGAGCCGGCGGGAAAACCTCCCTCCTCTGGGAGCTGCGGCAGGAATGTGACTCCCTCGGGCAGTCTGCCCTGGTCACTACTACCACTCACATGATGCTGACCCCGCGGATGCTGGAGACCGGTTTTGCCGCCGGTACCCCCGTCCTGCCCCCCATCCGGGAGGGCGAATGGATCAAGTGTGCCGCTCCGGATCCGGACAGCCTGGAGACGTTTCGCCATCAGCGGGATGTGCTGCTGATTGAGGCGGACGGCTCCCGCAGGCTTCCCATGAAAATTCCCGCCTCCCATGAGCCGGTCATTCCAGAATGGAGCCGGATCATCCTGGTACTCTGCGGCCTGTCTGCCCTGGGGCAGCCTCCCGAAAAAGTCTGCCACCGGTGGGCTCTCTTTGGGAAAAACAGGGAAACGCTTTGCCGGGTCACCCCTGCGCTTATGGCAGACGTGATGCGGGAGTATTATCTGGAACCTCTGAGCCGCCGCTTTCCGTCCGCACTGGTCCTGCCGGTGTGGAATCAGGCGGACACGCCTGCCCTGCTGGAGCAGGCCCGGCAGACCGCCGCTCTCTGCGGCTGGAGTTTTCAGCTGATCACGCGGATCTCCCCGGCAAAACCGGACAACACTGCAGACTAAAATAACTATAAGGAGAACTTTATCTTGAATCAGATGATAAAAAAGAAAAAAACTTTACTGATAGATCTGCTCTGCGATCTGGCCGGCGGCATTCTCTACGCCATGGGCATCTATACCTTCGCCAAGATGGCGGATTTCGCACCCGGCGGCCTCTCCGGCCTGGCTCTGATCAGCAACTATCTGTGGGGACTTCCCATCGGTCTGATGACCCTGATCCTCAATGTGCCGCTGGTCATTGTCAGCTATAAAGTGGTGGGAAAACAGTTCCTGTTAAAGACCGCCCGGAGCATGGTTATTTCCACCATTATCCTGGACCTGATCTTTCCCCTGACGCCGCCCTACACCGGCAGCCCCTTCATGGCGGCCCTCTACTCCGGTCTCTGCATGGGAGCGGGCATGGCGTTTTTCTATATGCGGGGCAGCAGTTCCGGAGGCATGGATTTTCTGATTATGACCATCAAAGTGCGCCATCCCCATTTTTCCCTGGGCATGGTTACCATGGTGACTGATTTCCTCATCATCCTCTTAGGCTGGCCTGTATTCGGCAATATCGACGCGGTTCTCTACGGACTGGCTACCGCCTTTGTGTCCACCATTGTTCTGGATAAAATCCTCTACGGCGTGGGCGCTGGAAAGCTGATTATCATTATCACCAATGAGGGGCAGCAGCTGGCAGACCGGATCGGGGAGATGACAGACCGGGGTTCCACCATCATCCGGGCCAGAGGCACCTATACCCAGGCAGACCGGCAAGTACTGCTGTGCGCCTGCTCCAAGTCCCAGACCTACTCCATTACCGCCGCCGCCCACCAGGTAGATCCGGGGGCTTTTATCATGGTAACGGAGACGAGCGAAGTGTACGGGGAAGGTTTCATAGAAAAGAAATGAGGATGCTGTTTCGCAGCATCCTCTTCTATATCACTTAAATATGGATAGACTGTCTGTTTCTCAGATCTGGTCGATCATGTCACGCAGCTGTTTTGCGCTGTACTGCAGTTTCTCGATCTCGTCGTTGGTCAGATCCAGAACGATGCGGTCCTGAACGCCTTCCGGTCCGATCACGGTGGAAACGCTTACGCAGACATCATTCAGACCATACTCGCCGTGCATCATGGTAGATACGGTTGCCACAGAGTTGTGAGCGCTCAGCACCAGTTTGCACAGACGAACTACAGATACGGCGATTGCATAGAAGGTAGCGCCCTTGTTGGCAATTACCACGCCGCCGGAAGTACGCACATAGTCGATGATACGGTCCGGATCAAAGGAGATCTTGCCTCTGTTGGGGCTGTACTTCTCATAGTACTCCTGGATGGAAATACCTGCAATGTGAGCTGCGGACCAGGGCACAAAGGAGCTGTCGCCGTGCTCACCGAAGATGTAGGCATGTACGTTCTTGGAAGAAATGCAGCACTCCTCGGCCAGCAGAGAACGAAGTCTCGCGGTGTCCAGAGATGTTCCGGAACCGATGATGTGCTTCTCGGGGATACCGGACTCTTTGATGAATACATAGGTCAGGATATCAACCGGGTTGCTGACAATGATATAAATAGCGTTGGGTGCAGCCTTTGCGATATTCTGGGCAATATCTTTTGTGATGCCCACGTTGATCTTGGTCAGATCCAGTCTGGTCTGGCCCGGTTTTCTGGCTACGCCGGAGGTAATGATCACGATATCGGAATCCTTGGCTGCGTCATAATCGCCGGATACAACGGTAATGGGATCACGGAACGCGGTACCCTGCTGAATATCCATTACTTCGCCGTCAGCCTTCTTCTTGTTGATATCGATCAGAACCAGCTCGGTTGCGATGGTTTCGTTGGAAAGTGTGTACGCAATCGTAGCGCCTACAGAGCCGGCACCAATGATAGTAATTTTGTTTGCCATTTCATTTTACCCCTTTCTCTCTGTCCAGGAATCTGCTAGAACAGACATTCCTATCCATTATTCTTTTGTCATTAAAAATCATACCACATTGTTATTTTATAGTCAATTCATTCCCACGTTTTTTCTTGCCTCTCACCGCTTCCGCTCCGGCACATACAGCACCTCCTCCAGGGTCCTGACATTCTCCTGAAAATCCAGGTTGTTGCGGTACAGATTTTCCAGATAAGCCCCCGCCTGCCCCCGGGACTGTTCCTGCACTTCCCCAAGCGTCAGTTCTTCACTGGAGATCCGAAAAACCAGGATGTTTCTGGCAAACGAAGGCGAAGATTCCAGCCACTCCAGAATTTCCTCCGCCAGCTCCGGTTCATTTCGCAGGCTTACATCCCACAGAATTGCCTTTACCTGGCTGTAATCCACATAACGGTCCTGGAGGTTCTGCACCTGTTTAACCGCCTCCCGGATGGATTCCGCCCGCACTGCCGTCAGGCTGGCGTCATTCACCGGAAAGGTCAGTTCGTCCGGCGCCTTCTCCTCTCCCTCCCCGGAGGGCTCCGTCTCCAGCTCCATCAGCCCCTGGCCCTTTTCCTCCGAAGAATCGGCGCTGCCTTTTGCGTCGGGCCAGGCGCAGGCCAGCACCACGTCCCCTTCCAGAGCTCCCACTTCCAGGGCCAGGGGAAAGGCCCGGGTCTCCAGCTCCCTGGCGCTGCAGCCGGTGAGGAAAAGGAACAGCGTCAGACAGAAAACCGCCAGCCCCATCTTTCCCGTTTTCCGACGTTTCTTCCTTCTTCCGCCCCGGCTCATCCACAGGGCCGCAGCCAGAAGGAGGGGGGCGCAGACCAGAAAGGACACCGCCCCTCCCCAGAGCAGCACCTCCCGATACGCGCTCATTCCCAGGCACAGCAGCCAGGCGGCGGCAGCGGCGGCCGTCATAAACTTCCGGTTCATCTTCTGTCTTTTGGGGCCGGCCAGTTCCCCGGCCAGAACGCCCCCGTAAAAAACGCCTTCTCCCACTGACAGAAACAGGGAAAATTCCAGGAACCCGATGAGCAGAATATCCCATCGCTGCAGGAAAACGCCGTTTAAGCTGGCGCTGCTCATAAGGGAAATCACAGGCCAGGCAAGCCGCCTCATCCCCTCGGCTCCGAATATGCCAAAGCAGGCCAGAAATGTAAAAAAGAGCAAAACAATCGTCATGGCCACCGCCCGCCCGCATCTTTTTTTCATATTTTCAGGGTCCTCCACCTGCTCCTTTACCACCGGAAGGATCCCCAGCGTGCCAAACCCGGGCAGCACCGCCGCCGTGCAGCCCACAAAGGGCAGCGCTTTAAGCCCCTTCTCATCCAGTGCCATCTGCGCCGGCCTGAAAGAGGTCATGGCCAGCAAAATCATAAGGAAAAATAGCCCCCACACAAAAAAGGCGGTAAGCTCGCTGACTCTGCCTCTCACTTCCACCCCTCCCAGTGCCAGATAAAGTCCCAGTCCCGCCGCCGTCAGCGTCACCAGCCGGAAATCAGCCTCGGGTATCAGATACGTCACGGCAATCCGGCCGCACAGATACATCATCAGGGCGCTGTGATACAGAAAATAAAGGATCCCCAGGACATAGACGCCGCCTGCCGCCAAGCTTCCCAGCCGTTCTTTCAGACAACCGTAATAGCTGCCCTGCCGGCTTCTTCTTTTCCGCAGGATCAGGTATCCCATCTCCAGCACCAGAAGTCCCCCCGCCAGCAGCCCCGCCAGGGCGCTGCGGCCTCCCGCCCGGCCGGCCGCCGCCGGAAACAGCAGAAGCATTTTCCCCATCCAGTCCGTCAGCAGCAGGGCCTGCAGCTGCCGGGAAGAAATTTTATGATTTTCAGAAAACATCCTGCTCTCCCTTCTCCTGTTTCTTTTTGTTTCCGGCCCGCCGCCGCTCCTCTCTTCTGGCATACACCGGCCGGCGGTCCATTCTCCGCATAGGCGCCCGAAGCAGGCCGTCCGTCCACCGGGATATGCCGTCCCGCTCCCTGGCTACAAAAGGCATCAGATAGGGGATGCCGAAGCTTTTAAGCCCCGCCAGATGAATCAGCAGCGCCAGCCATCCCGCCGCGAAACCGTAGATGCCAAACAGGCCGCACAGGATAATCATGCCGTACTTCATAATGCGAAACGCCTCTGAGAGTTCCTCGTTGGGAATAGAAAAAGATCCCAGGGCCGTCAGGGCATCCACAATCACAATAATAGGGCTGATCAGGTTGGCGGTTACCGCGGCCTGGCCGATAATCAGGCCTCCCACAATGCCGATCATGTTTCCGATGGGGCCCGGCATCCGAAGCCCCGCCTCCCGCATCAGTTCAAAAGCGCCCTCCATCAGCAGCACCTCCGCCATAGCCGGAAAAGGTACTCCCTCCCTGGCCTGCGCCATGGACAGCACCAGATTTACCGGCAGAAGCTGGGGGTGAAAGCAGGTCACCGCCAGATACAGACCCGGCATGGAAAAAGCCAGAAATACGGCCAGGTACCGGACGCACCGCAGCAGGGACGCGATCTGAAAGTTTCCATAGTAATCGTCGCCGGTCTGAAGCAGGCTGTTCATGGTGGTGGGCAGCAGCAGTCCCACCGGCGTATTGTCGCACAAAACCAAGATCCGGCCCTCCAGCAGCGCGGCGGCCGCCCGGTCCGGCCGTTCCGTCGTCTGAAACTGGGGAAAGGGAGAATACCACACATCCTCTGTCAGCTGTTCCACCATTCCGCTGTCCATGATTCCATCGATACAGACCTGTCCCAGCCTTTGCCGGATCTCCTCCAGCAGAGACGGATAGGCCAGATTCTCCATATACACCAGAGACAGCAGCGTGTTGGACTCTTCCCCCAGGAAATGCTCTTCCACCTTCAGCGCCGTGGTGCGCAGCCGCTTTCTCACCAGCGCCGTATTGATTTTCACCGATTCGCTGAAGGCTTCCCGGGAGCCCCGCAGCACTTTTTCCGAATCGGCTTTTGACACCCCCATTCCCGGATACCCTTTGCTCCCAATCTTCAGCCCCCGGTCATACCCGTCCAGAAAGAGAACCGCATTCCCGGCCAGCATGGCGGCCATAGCTTCCTCCATGGAAGCCAGCTCTTTCATGTCGGATATTCCCAGCCCGTTCTCCTCTGCCGTTTCCAGGATGCTGCCGGCGCCCATTTCCCACAGATGGTTCAAAAACTTGCCGATCACCGAATCTTCCAGCATCATGTTGCTGACAGCCGCCTCGATATACACAACCAGGCACTCCACCCGGTTCTCTTTTCCCAGAAACATGGAGCGGATCACAATATCCGCGCATCCCTCGCACAGCTTCCGGACTCTCTCTTCTGTCTGTCTGATATGGGGTGAAATTTTTTCGCTCATGGACGCCTCCCGTCAGTTTTCTTAATCCACGCAAAAAGGACAGAAGCGTCCTTCTGTCCTTTAGCATTTCCCATCTTCTCTTTTTTATGACCGGGGAGCCTCTTTTTCGTTTTCCTCCGCCGTCTCCATATGAAGGCTTTCGATAATAGACTGCCGCTGCTGCTCAATATGGTGCCGGATCGCAAGCTTGGCTTTCTCTTCCGACCGCTCCTCCAGAGCCTGGCAGATAATCTGATGCTCCTCCACCAGATTGTGGTGGCTGTTTTTATCCTTCAGATTTTCCAATCGATAACGATAGATCTGTTCCCGGATATTGTTCAGGATCTGTATCAGCCGCCGGTTGCCCGTGGCTTCGCAGATGATCTCATGAAAGTCCACGTCCGCCTGGGCGCTGGCCATCAGATCTTCCCGCTTCAGGCAGTCCGCGAATTTTTCAGCCGCCTGCCGCAGCTGGGCGATCTGCTCTTTCGTCATATTCCGGCAGGCTTTTGTCACTGCCAGCTCCTCCAGGGCCGCCCGCACTTCCAGCACATCCTCCAGGTCAGACTTGGTAATCTCCGCCACCACGGCCCCTCTGCGGGGAACCATGTGAACCAGGCCCTCCAGTTCCAGCATACGGATCGCTTCCCGCACCGGCGTCCTGCTGACCCCCAGTTTCTGTGCCAGATGAATCTCCATCAGCCGCTCTCCCGGCTGAAGAGTGCCTCTTAGAATCGCCTGCCGGAGCGTCTGAAATACCACGTCCCGCAAAGGCAGATATTCATTCATCTGCAGCTGCATGTTATCTGTCATCCGGACCGCCCCCTTTCAGACCCGTTTCCCGGCGCTGCAAAGTCCGGCGGCCTTCTGCCCCTCCCCCGGCGCCGTCAGAGCCTGCCGCCGGGCTGAAAAATTCTGTCAGATAGACCTGCTTGGCCATGCTTCCCCGCTTCAGCTTTTCATAAGCCTTTCTGGCCGCCGCTTTATCCTCAAATAATCCGAATACTGTGGGCCCGCTGCCGCTCATCATGGCATTCCGGGCGCCCATTTTCATCATCTCATCCTTTATTTCCTGTATCACCGGGCAGGCCGGGATCGTCACCGTCTCCAGCACATTTCCCATTTTTTCCGCCAGAGCCTTCAGATCCCCTGTCTTCAGCGCTTCTATCTGGCCGTCTATATCCGGATGGAAAGGAAGCTGGTCCGCCTTCAGGTTCCCGTACACAAACTTCGTGGATATATGGGCCTTGGGTTTTGCCAGCAGCACATGGCAGGCGGGCGGAGCCGGCAGAGGCGTCAGCTTTTCTCCGATCCCTTCCGCCAGAGCCGTTCCCCGCAGGATACAGTAGGGCACGTCGGCTCCCAGCTTCACGCCCCGGTTCATCAGTTCGGTTCTGGAGAGTCCCAGCCGGAACAGCCTGTTTACCCCGATCAGCACAGCCGCCGCGTCAGAGCTTCCGCCTGCCAGCCCCGCCGCCACCGGGATATGCTTTTCCAGGTTGATAAACACGCCCTTACGGATCTGGAATTCCTCCATCAGAAGCCTGGCGGCCCGGTATACCAGGTTGTCCTCTCCCACCGTCAGAAACGGCAGATTGGTTTTTACCCGGATCCCTTCCGCTTCCGTCACCGTAATCTGTATCCGGTCGTACAGGCGGATCGTCTGCATAATCATCCGCAGTTCATGGTATCCGTCTTCTCTTTTTCTCAGCACATCCAAGCCCAGATTGATTTTGGCCATGGCTTTCAGCTTTAATTCTCTCATCTTTTGCCCTCAATACTTTATACCTGTAATCAGTTTAACCTGTTACGTTTATTGTATACAAAATTCACTGAAGATGCAATCCTTTCTTAAATCATTTTATGGTGTATGAATCTGTCTGTAAAACGTCAAAAAGGCCAGCCCTACAGGAGTTCTTCTCGCTGATCGTGGATCAGAAAATTTTCGATCCCCGCTTTAATAAACTGATCAATGGTCTGCTGTATTTTCGTCCAGTCACCGCAATGCTGTTTGATCATCATACGGTTGATGGCAAGGCAGCCGTTCATCTGGAAATAGAAAATAGCTTCGGCCTGTTCAAAAGTCAGAAGGCTGTGCTGCATTAAGTGCGTAATAAATTGCTCCTTGCCGGAATCCACCAGTTTCTCCAACATTCGGGAGGAAGTGATCTCATCAAAAAAGAGTATCTGGTACTGGGAGGCGGAACGGATCTTTTCACAAAACGGATAAGTACAGTTTTGTTTATAGGGACAGAGCACATGATCCAGGACGCTTGAAGTATCTGAAAGAAAATCCTCAAAAATGTCATCCAGGACATCATCGATATCGCAGTAATGAAGATAGAACGTGCCGCGGTTTATTTCTGCCTTTTTACATAGCTCTGTCACGGTAATCTTACTGTATGGCTTGGTTTTCAGTTCCTCCAGCAGGATGCCTTTAATAGTCTGACGGGTGTATCGGGTTCGCCGGTCTGTTTTTTGTGTCCTTTCCATAAAAATTTCTCCAGTTTCTATACAATTTCCAAATTCTGTTCAGAAACGTATCAATATGAAAATATTGACGGTTGAACTGCCTGGCAGATTTATTATAATGGCTTTGACGCCAAAAATCAACAATGTGTTCAGAAACAAAACACTATGTACAGAAGGAGGAACAAGCAGATGGGACATATCATAGCAGTTGCGGGAAAAGGCGGTGTGGGGAAAACAACACTGTGCGGTCTGCTGATCCAGTACCTTTGTGAAACCGGAAAAAAACCGGTATTGGCTGTAGATGCGGATGCAAATGCGAATCTAAATGAGGTGCTGGGAGTGGAAGCAGGCGTGACGTTGGGAGAACTTCGAGAGGAGATCGAGCGAGCCGGCGTCGATCCGAGATATAAGATTCCCGTGGGCATCACAAAGGCTGCTTATCTGGACAGCCGTCTGGCTGACGCATTAACAGAAGAAGATGACTACGATCTGTTGGTGATGGGACGCTCCCAAGGGCAGGGCTGCTACTGCTTTGTCAATGGAATTGTACAGACGCAGATCCAGAAGCTGCAGAGTAATTATCCGTATATCGTTGTGGATAACGAAGCTGGCATGGAGCACATCAGCAGAGGTATCCTTCCCAATATGGAAATTGCCATCCTGGTCAGCGACTGCTCCAGAAGGGGTGTGCAGGCTGCGGGCAGGATTGCCGCATTGATGAAGGAACTGAATTTCCATCCTCAAAAGGTTGGCCTGATCGTAAATCGGGCGCCGGAAGGGAAGCTGGATGCAGGTACCAGGGAAGAGATTGAAAAACAGAGACTGGATTTATTGGGAGTTGTTCCCCAGGATGAAGACGTTTACCGTTTTGACTGTGAGGGACGCCCTACTGTGCAGCTGCCAAAAGATTCACCGGTAAGAGAAGCGCTCAAAGGGATTATTGAAAAACTGGGATTATAAACCGAAGAAAAGGAGCCGATCATGATTGAATTTGCGGATTGTCAGGATATAAGGAAGATGGCAGTAATTGAAGAAATGGATTGTCCCAGATGCGGCGCAAAGGATGGCATCGAGGTATTTGAGCGGGACAGCCTGACAGTGGGAGAAAGTATATGCGATCAATGCGGTTACACCATCCCGGAGGGAGTCCCGCTGCAGCTATATCTGGAACAGATAAAACAAGGAGATAAGGAGACGGGCAGATGAAAGTAACAATATGATCTGGTGCTGATGGTCGTAGATCCTTCTTATGAATCCCTGCAGCTTTCTAAGAAGATTGGAGAATTGGCGGAAGGTATTGGAAAGCCGTTTTATTAAAGTAACCGAAGACAACCGGGAAATGATGTACGAAAATATATGGAAGCCGGAACCTATTGAATGTTTGGCAGAATTTCTGCTTTAGCGCGGCCGGGCTCATCGAACCCGGCCGCGCTGCATTTCCGTTCTGACCGCACCTTCCACTGTTTCCTTCTCTTCATTGGCATTCCGCTATTTTCCTCACCACAGCGACCGCACGCTCTCCCGTTCTATGAACTGGGTGCACACCTGGACCTTCTGCCGGTTGCCGTTGTTGTCCTGAATCATATCCCGTAGCCGCCGTACCGCCGCTCGGCCGATCTCCTGCTTGGGCACCCGCAGGGTGGTCAGAGGCGGGGAGGAGATGGCCGCAAAGGGCAGGTCATCAAATCCCACCACCGACACATCCTCCGGGATCCGGATCCCGCACTCCGCCATGGCCTTCATGGCTCCCAGGGCAATCATATCGTTGTCCGCGAAAAAGGCAGTGGGCAGATTGGGCTTCCGGCTCAGATAAGCCTTCATATCCGCATAGGATCCCTCCATATCGCAGGAGAGCGTCACCACATGCTCCTTCTTCAGGGGCAGCTGGGCTTTGCGCAGCGCTGTCTGATAGCCGGTGGCTCTGGAACGGAAAGGTTTGATGCGGAAATTTCCCTGGAGATAGCCGATCTCCTTGTGGCCGTTGCCAATCAGATACTCGGTGGCCATCCGGGCCGCGTCCGCATTGTTGATCAGCACCGCGTCAAAGGACATATCCTCCCGCCAGTAGTCGATCATCACAAAGGGGGAGGGGAGGCTGCGGATCATTTCCAGATCCTCGTCCAGCAGCTCCGTGCCCAGGAAAATAATTCCCGCCGCCTTGTCATTGGACAGCCATTTCAGCTCTTCCTTAAAATTGCTGCTCTGCCGGTCTAGGTTGTACATGGTCATCTCCATGCCGCAGGCCCGGCACTCCTGCTCGATCCCGGTGATCATCAGGGGGAAGTAGGGCGTATCCTCCACCACCCGTCCGGTTCTTTTATAGGTAACAAATTTAACCTTCCGGATCTGGTTCTCATCAAAATAGCCCAGATCCTGGGCGACCCGCAGAATGGTAGCCGCGGTCTCCGCGTTTACGCCCTTTTTGTAATTCAGGGCGTTGGAGACTGTCGCCGGTGAAAACCCTGTAATTTCACTGATTTTCTTTGCACTGACTTTCATGGCACCCTCCCATTCTGATATCTTCTCTTATCCGCACCGGCGCAAGCCGTTCCCACATTTTCGTTTATATGTAAATATTTTTATAAATATTTATATATTGTATCCTATACCAGTTTTTACTGAAATTCAACCAAAAACTTTTCGGAAAATCCATTTTTTACAGAAAAGGCGTTTCTCACCCTCCGGTCTTTACTTTGTCCGCACCATATCCACGGCAGCCTGCCAGCCCCGGTACTTCTGTTCCCGCAGATTTTCCTGCATATCCGGCGTGTAGCTGGTTCTCTGAAGCCCTTCAAAAACAGACGCATCATAGATGCCTGCCGCCAGTCCTGCCGCGTAAGCCGCGCCGATGCCGGAGAGTTCTTCCGCATCGGGGACCCGCACCGGAATATTCATAATATCGCTCTGCATCTGCATCAGATAGCCGTTTCTGGTAGGTCCGCCGTCTACCCGCAGTTCCCGGATGGGCAGTCCGGAGGCTTTTCCCATGATCCGGATCACATCCGTAATCTGATAGACAATGCAGTCCAGAGCCGCCCGCACAATCTCCGCCTTCCCGGTGGTCCGGGTCATGCCGCAGATCACCGCCGTCGCCTGGCTGTCCCAGTAGGGAGCTCCCAGGCCGGAAAAAGCAGGCACCAGATAGGTCTTATCCTGAGGATGGGACTCTCTTGCCAGCCCCTCTGTCTCTTTTGCCGAAGCAATCAGCTTTACGTCATTCTGGAGCCAGGAAATCACGGCGCCGGTATAGTTAATGTTTCCCTCCAGCACATAATTCACCTTTCCCCCCATGGACCAGGCCAGGGAGGTCACCACGCCCAGATCCGTAAACACCGGCTTTTCACCGATATTCATCATGATGGAGGAACCCGTCCCGTAGGTGGCCTTGATCATGCCGGGCTTCAGGCAGCCCTGGCCGAACAGGGCGCCGTGGGAATCTCCCAGCACGCCCCGGATGGGAATGGGGGTATCCAGGTATCCTTCAAAGTCTGTAACGCCGTAGTCCCCGTCTGAATCGGTTACCCGGGGCATACACCGGGCCGGAATGCCGAATACCTCCAGGCAGGTTGAATCCCACTCCAGCTTTTCGATATTAAAGAGCTGTGTCCGGGAGGCGTTGGAGTAATCCGTCTGGAAATTTTTCCCTTTTGTAAGGCGGTATACCAGCCAGCTGTCAATGGTGCCGCAGGCAATCTCCCCTGCTTCGGCCAGTTCTTTTACCCCTTCCACATTTTGGAAAATCCAGGCCAGCTTGGCCGCGGAAAAATAGGGAGAGAGCTGCAGTCCCGTCCTGGCCTTGATGGTGGGAGCGTATCCGGCCCGCTCAATCTCCTCGCAGATGGCGGCGCCTCTGGCGCACTGCCATACAATGGCGTTGTAAACCGGCTCCCCTGTCTTTTTGTTCCAGCAGGCAGCTGTCTCTCTCTGGTTGCTGATGCCCAGCACCGCCAGCTGGGATTTGTCAATCCCCGCCTTCTCCACCAGATCCTTCACCACCTGCACGGTATTTGCGTAAATCTCATTCAGATCATGTTCCACCCAGCCCCGCTCGTCGATGATCTGCCGGTGGGGCAGGTCGCTTCTGCAGAGCAGTTTTCCGGCCGTATCAAAAAGCAGCGCCTTCGTTCCCTGGGTGCTCTGATCAATTCCCAATACATATCGTTCCATTTATTCGCTCCTGTTTTATAATAGAGGGACGCCCCCAAAATCCGGCAGCGTCCCCACAGTTTCTGTTATCCTAACAGTTCTTCCGCCTTCTTTGCGATTCCCTCAGCATTCAGGCCGTAATAATCGAATACTTCTTTGGAAGTTCCGGTGATAACCGGCTCATCCGGCAGCGTCATATTGACTACTTTCTTCGGGCAGTTGGCAGCTACCACCTGGGCTACCATGGAGCCAAGCCCGCCGAAGGGAGAATGCTCTTCCACGGTAATCACCGCTTTCGCGTTCTGGGCTGCCCGGATAACGGCATCCTGATCCAGCGGCTTCACGCAGTACATATCCACCACCGTGGCGGAAATTCCCTTCTCCTCCAGCAGTTTTGCAGCGTCTGCCGCAGGCTTTACCATCTCGCCGCAGGCAATCAGGGCCACGTCCGTTCCCTGGCGAATCACAGTGGCTTTGTCCATCTCAAAAGGCACGTTTCCTTCCTCATAGACGTCTTCCACTGCGTTTCTGCCCACCCGGATGTAAGCCGGCTTCTCGTCCTTTAACAGAGCCTCCACCAGACATCTGGTCTGGAGATGGTCGCTGGGAAGGTACACCCGCATATTGGGGATCGCTGCCATGGCGGCGATATCTTGGGCGGAGTGATGGCTCATGCCCAGAGCGCCGTAGCTGATGCCGCCGCTGATGCCGATGAGCTTAACATTGGTATTGGAATAAGCGCAGTCGATCTTGGCCTGCTCATAGCTTCTGGTGCTTAAGAAGCAGGCGGGGGAAGCGGCGTAGGGTTTCTTGCCGCATTTGGCCAGGCCGGCGGAAATACTCACCAGATCCTGTTCCGCGATACCCACTTCCACAAACTGTTCCGGGTATGTATCCGCAAAAGGAGTCATGGAGGCGGATCCTCTGGAATCACTGCACAGCACTACGATATCCTTATCCTCTTTGGCGTGCTCCATCAGCACTTCACAAATTACCTGGCGGTTTGCAATCTTATTCATGTAACGCGGCCTCCTTCCTCGCTTCCAGATCGCTCATGATCTGCTTTACTTCATCCTCCGTAGGCACCTTGTGATGCCAGTTTGCCTTGTTCTCCATCACAGAAGAGCCGTAGCCCTTGATGGTATTGGCAATCACCACCGTGGGCATTCCCTTCACGGTTTTTGCCGTATCAAACGCCGCGTTCAGTTCATCGATGCTGTTTCCGTTTACGCTGATTACGTTCCAGCCGAAACTGCGGAAGCGGTCGCAGAGGTTGTCATGGTGCATCACGTCCTCGGTATTTCCGGAAATCTGCAGCCGGTTGCGGTCCACTACCGCGCACAGGTTATCCAGCTTATACTGGGAGGCAGCCATGGCGCCTTCCCACACAGAGCCTTCCGCCAGTTCCCCGTCGCCCATCACCGTATACACCCGGGCGCTGCTCTTATTCATCTTCTCCGCCAGGGCCATGCCCACGCATACGGGAAGACCATGTCCCAGAGAGCCGGAGTTCATCTCGATGCCGGGCAGCTTGTTGTTGGGATGGCCGATAAACTTGCTGCCAAAGTGGGAAAACTCTTCGATTACCTGGTCGATGGGGAAGAAGCCCTTTGCGGCCAGCACAGCGTACAGAGCCTCTACCGAATGTCCCTTGCTCAGCACAAATTTGTCTCTGCCGGGATCAGAGAAATTCTCGGGTCCCACATTCATCTCGTGAAAATACAGAGAAACCAGAATATCCATTACGCTCATGTCTCCGCCGATATGTCCCGCTTTTCCGGACACTACCATGCGGACCACATCCTGGCGAAGTTCAAACGATTTTGCCGTTAAATTTTCCATAACTGCCTCCTTAATTCATCTATGGTTTTATCACTCACCGCGAAGATACGCCTTTACCTGCTCTTCCACAGGATCATACAGATCCGGCTTAATTCCCATATATTTGCAGGCTTCGTAGAGTACCGGCACCACATCCTTGTGAATGCCTACGCAGTGATGGATGTAGGGTCCTTCCACCACCTTTGCCTCCAGGCGCTTGATGTTTTCCACTTCCACCCAGAGGTAGGTACCCATGCCTTTCGGTCCGTCTACGCCCTTGGCGTTGCCCAGCAGCAGAGAGTATTCTCCGTTGTCCCCGTCAAATCTGGCCAGGGTCACCAGGCCGTGCTTCGCCTCGGCGGTAATGGCTCCCGGATGGTCAAAAGCCAGCGGATAGGTGATCTTAGGCGTTTCTTTTGCCACAGAGATAGGCCAGGGGCCGCAGTGCTGCAGCAGCTCGCCGTTTGGAATGTCGGGATGGCGGATGGTCCAGTCGGCGAAAAAGCTTCTGCACTCATCCATGCCGGCAGCTTCTACCAGCAGAGCTGTGATGGCGCCGTGAATATCCGTCTCGCACACCACCGGGATGCCCTCTTCATTTAACAGGGAGTTGGCAGCGCAGGGCATGATGCCGATCTCGCTCTGCAGCTGGTTCCAGCACTGAATGGCCGCTGCCTGGCAGCCGTATTTTTCCACCAGGTGCTTCATGGCTACCTTCAGGGCCGCCACGTTCTCCAGCTCCTCGTCCTTCACCTCAATCTTCATGTTGGCGCGGCAGTAGGCTACAACCTCCGCCACCTCTGTTCCCTCCGCCTTGGCTTTTTTCATCTCATCGGTCAGCTCCGGCATGGGGATGGGGGAGAGCTGAATATTAAACTTCTCCAGCAGCTCGCCTTCGTTGCACATGGTGGTCCAGAATTCAAAAGGTCTGGTGGAAATCTGCAGGATCCGGATGTTCCGGAAGGTCTTTACCACGTTGCAGACCGCCAGGAAGTCCCGCAGGCCCCGCTCAAATACCGGATCGTTTAACCGGCAGTTGGTCATGTAGGTGAAGGGAACCCGGAATCTTCTCAGCACCTTTCCTGTGGCGAACAGGCCGCACTGGGTGTCACGCAGTCTCACGCCGTTCTCATCAGGACGCTCATCCAGGGGACCCCAGAGCAGTACGGGAACGTTCAGATCCTTGGCCAGTCTGGCGCACTCAAACTCTGTTCCGAAGTTGCAGTGGGGCAGAAACAGCCCGTCAATCTTCTCTGCTTTGAATTTTTCCGCGATTTTAATCCGGTCCTCATCGTTGTAGAGCAGACCTTCTTCATTAATATCTGTAATATCTACAAAATCTACGCCCAGCTCTCTCAGCCTGTCAGCCGTCAGCCCTCTGTACTTGATGGCGTCCGGTGCGCTGAAGATGCTTCTTCTGGTGGGCGCGTAGCCGATCTTAATATGTGCCATGGTCAATCCTCCTGTATGTCAGTTTTTCAGAAATAGGTTCTCAGGTTTATGCCGGAAACGCTACGCCGGCTCTCAGGATAATATTGGGATAGGGGGTGAATTCTCCCGTCCGCACCGCAAATTTTACATTGGCGGACATGGCTTTTAATTCCGTATGGGGAATCCGCTCTTCCTCCGCTCCCGCCAGCTTCTCCTGGATATAGGCGAGAAGTTCCGGGTTCTTTTCCTGGATTTCGTCGGCGATGGTATAGCCCTCCACCACGGTTTCCTCCAGAATGGCGTCCATCACCTGCCGGAAGGTGGGAACTCCGCCGCAGAGCACCAGGTCTACGATGGGAACTCCCTTGGGAATGGGCATCCCCGCGTCCCCGATCATAAACAGGTCCTTATGTCCCAGGGCCGCGATGCAGCCGATCAGCTGGGCATTTAAAATTCCGCTTTTCTTCATGGTTTTCCCTCCCTTTCTTCCGTCTATTTATTCTCGTTGCGGGCCTGCAGCGCCATGCGGGCCTGCATGTTTCTCTGTACCTGATCGATCACAACGGCCAGGATAATCACGGCGCCACGGATCACCTGCTGCCAGAACTCGGACACGCCGCACATGGTCATACCATCGTTGATCACGCCGATTACGAAGGCGCCTACCACCGTACCCAGGATGGTTCCGGAACCGCCTGCCATGGAGGTGCCGCCCAGAACGGTAGCCGCGATGGCGTTCATTTCCCAGCTGTCACCGGAAGCGGGATGGGCTGCGGACAGCTGCGCCGTATTGATCATACCGGCCCAGGCTGCGCAGAAACCGGAGATCATGTACACCAGAATCTTGATCTTATCCGCCTTGATGCCGGAAAGGCGGGCAGATTTCTCATTGCCTCCTACAGCCAGCACATACCAGCCGAAGGGAACCTTCTTTAACAGGATCACAGAGACAACAGCCAGAACGGCAAACACGTAAACGCCGGCGGGAATGCTGGCGAAATTGCTTCCCAGTGCCTTGAAGCCCACATTGCCTAGGCCTTCATATCCGGTAATGTCGGAGAAAGTGGCGCCGCCGGAACGCAGGCTGGCGAAACCGCGGCAGATGTACATGGTGCCCAGAGTCGTAATAAAGGGAGCCACATTCAGTTTGGTGATAATCAGGCCGTTGATCGCGCCGATCAGGCAGCCAACAATCAGCATCAGGATTACAATCACCGGAACGCTGAAGTAGAGGGTTACGCCGGCAAAGCCCAGGGTTACGCCCTCCTGGATCATGCCGCCGGCCAGCATACCTACCAGGCCAACCACCGATCCCACGGACAGGTCGATACCGCCGGTGATAATGACAAAGGTCATGCCCAGCGCCAGGATACCGTACAGAGCCACGTGCTTGGCCACCATGGTCAGCGTGGCAGGCGCCAGAAAGTTACTTTTTACAATGCTGAAAAATACAACCAGTAAAATCAGTACGATGAAGGTTCTTCCCTTCAGGATGGTCATCATCAGCTGATTGGAATTATTTTTTGTTTTCATTGATTTTTGCTCCTTCCCCTCTTATGCGCCTGCACCGGTACCCAGTCCGGCATAGGAGGTGCGCACAAGTGTATCCTCGTTGATTTCGTCACCGGTTAGCTCGCCGGTGCATTTTCCGTTGGACAGCACGTAGATGCGGTCCGCAATCGCCATGATCTCCTTCAGCTCCGAAGAGATCACGATGATGGAAAGTCCCCGCTCAGAAAACTCATGGATAATTTCAAATACTTCCGTCTTGGCTCCGATATCGATACCTCTTGACGGTTCATCCAGCAGCAGCACCGTGGGGTTGGTCAGCAGGCCTTTGCCGATTACCACCTTCTGCTGATTTCCTCCGGAGAGGGAAAGAATCGGAAGTTTTTTATCCGCCACCTTGATGTGGATGTCTTTGATCTCGGCGTCCACAGCCGCTTCCTCTGCCTTATTGTTCAGGAATATGCCCTTCACATATTTTCCCAGAGAAGCGATGGAGGTGTTTTTGCAGATGTCCAGGGTCTGGATCAGTCCCTGGCTCTGCCGGTCCTCCGGCACCAGGGCGAAGCCGTTTTTGATCTGCTCGGAAATGCTCCGGATTTTCATCGGTTTCCCCTGGAACTTCACTGTGCCGCTGTGCTCCGGGTGCAGTCCCATCAGGCACTCAAACAGTTCGCTCCGTCCGGCGCCCAAAAGGCCGTAGATGCCCAGCACCTCTCCCTTTTTCAGGTACATGTTTACATCGTCCAGCAGCCAGCCGCCGCCCTTCTTGGGCAGGCTCAGATGCTCAATCTCCAGGATCTTTTCCGCCTTGTCCAGGTCAATGGAACGCTCAAACCGGTGGTACTGGGTGTTCTTTCCTACCATCCGCTCCACGATCCAGCTCAGCTCAATGTCTTTTACGTCCGCGTCCGCCACGTATTTGCCGTCCCGCAGAATCGTCACATGGTCGCCGATCTCCATGATCTCCTCCAGACGGTGGGAGATATAAACGATGGAGATGCCGGCCGCCAGAAGCTCCCGCATAATCTTAAAGAGCACCTTCACCTCTGCCGCTGACAGGGAGGAAGTAGGCTCGTCCATGATCAGCACCCGCAGATCATCCTGGATCAGGTTTCTGGCGATCTCCACCATCTGCTGCTGGCCTACTCTCAGGTCTCCCACCATGGTATCGGGGGGAATCTCATGCTCCAGTCTTTTTAATACCTTTTTTGCGCCCTCGGAATGAGCCTTGTCGTCCAGGAACACGCCTTTTTTATGCTCATGGCCGATGAAAATATTCTGGTAAACGGTCATGTTGGGGAACAGGCTCAGCTCCTGGTGAATGATGCCGATGCCTTTGGCTCTGGCGGCGTTGGTATCCTTAAAGAATACTTCCTGACCGTCCATGTACATCTTACCGGCGGAGGGCTGCTCAATGCCGGCAATCATTTTCATCAGAGTGGACTTTCCCGCTCCGTTCTCTCCGATCAGCACGTTTACCTTGCCTTTGAGCAGATCAAAGGAAACGCCGTCCAGAGCCTTGGTGCCGGGATAAATCTTATCTATCTTCTCGCAATGGAGAACAACATTTGGATTATCAAACATTTTTCCCCTCCTCTTTTATTCAATCGTCATGGATACCGGGGTGATGGTTACCGTGTCGCCGGACTGTACCGCCGCTCCCACAAATGTCACCGTCTTTCCCGCCGCGCTTTCATCCAGAGCCAGAGGAGCCACCACCTGGGTGTCCGCCTGCTCGTTCAGGGCCTTGGCGTACTGAGACCATTCGGTCTGATTGGTAAAACTCTCAAAATTCTTTACGGTCTGAGCGTCCCGGATGGCAGTTCCGGAGTAAACGCCGCCGGCATGAATCCGGAATTCCTCGCTGCCTGAATATCCTTCCGGGGTAATCAGCAGATAATATTTCGGGGTCTCTGTGTTAAACTCCACAATGCTGGCGGTTCCGGAAACCGCTACTGTATTGGAACCGATGCCGTCGCCGTTCAGCACTTCCACCAGGTCTGTGGCCGCGCCGGTGATCTCCTCCGCCACCGCGGCCCAGTCTCCGCTGGACTCCGCGCTGGAGTCAAATTCCTGCTGGCCGGTAAAGGAGGCTTCCTCACCGATGGGAACTACCGTCACAATTCCGCAGCCGGTGAGACATACGGCAGATAATGCAAGTGCAGCAATCAGGGATAATTTTCTTTTCATTTCATCTTCTCCTTGTCGCTTTTATTCCCGGGGCAGCCGGCCAGCCATGCCTGCATGGAACCGGCCGGTGCCGCAAGGGTCAGATCTGACTGGGAAAGGCGGCGCAACGCACCGCCTTTCTTCAGAATGTCATGTTAGTCAAACAGTATGCTTTTGTTTTACTCCTCGGTGTAAACGAAACCGGACAGGTTGTCTACGTTGTCGGCAGTGATGGCCACGCAGGGGATCAGCTGCTTCTCAGACTCGGGAGCGGTGCCGTTTAAGTAAGCGTCAGCCTGCTCAACAGCCATCTCAGTGATCAGAGCGATCTGCTGCAGAGCGGTTCCTACCATGTTGCCGGATTTGATGTAAGCGGCAGCATCGTCAGATCCGTCAACGCCGATGATCTTGATGTCGTCACGGCCGGCATCCAGGCAAGCCTGTACAGCGCCGCAGGCCATGGTGTCGTTTCCGCAGATGATACCGGTGATCTCGGGGTTAGCCTGCAGAATGGACTCGGTCTTCTCGTAAGCTTCGGTCTGATCCCAGTTAGCGGACTGCTGTGCTACCATCTCCAGATCCGGATACTCATCAATTACAGAGTGGAAGTTATCGGAACGAACCTGGCAGTTCGTATCGGTCTCAAGGCCCAGCAGCTCAGCGTACTGTCCTTCGTAGTTCATCGCCTCAACCCAGGCTTCTGCGATAGCGGCTGCGCCCTGAGCGTTGTCTGCTACCAGCTGCGCTACGGCAATGCCGCTCTCGTTGATCTCACGGTCTACCAGGAAGGTGGGGATACCTGCGTCGTAGGCTTTCTGCACTGCCTCAACAGTCGCGTCTGCGCCTGCGTTGTCGCAGATGATGGCTGCAGCGCCGTCCGCGATAGCTGCTTCAAACATTTCCAGCTGTGTAGCGGCATCGTCGTCATGGGAGAAGCACTTCACTTCATATCCCAGCTCCTCGCCCTTAGCAGTCGCGATATCCTGCACGGTCTTGAAGTAAACATTGGAAGTGGAAGGAGTGATGCAGTAGATAATGTTGGATCCGCCGCCGGGAAGAAGCTCTGCCTCCTCAGCCATTACGGAACCGCTGAATGCGCATCCTACCATTGCAGTTACCATTAAACCTGCCAGAAGTTTCTTTGCCATAATTTTTTCCTCCTTTATACGTTTATATGGACTTCGGTTTCCGCAATCTCTTGGATTGCTTTGTTGTAACTTGATTATAAATTATTTAAATTATATTTCAATAGTTTTTTAGATAAATTTATATAAATCACGTCAGTTTTTACTCTTTTAACAAAATATATATCATTGTTTTGTGCGTTTTGCACATAATATTTTTGGCTTTCTGCACAAAAAGAAGGTCTGATCTAAATTTCTAAACTCTAAATTTTATATAAATATTTAGCAGCCTGGAATTTAGAGTTGCAAATGGCTTCTGCGCTATTCTTGCCCTCTGGCTCCCGGAATGATATAATTACGAGGAGGCCGGATGAAATCCGGCTTTAAGCACACAAAATCCGAATTGAAAGCAAAGCTCCGATGGCAGCGTGCCTGCTTGACCCGCTGCCCGGACAAATCAAAGGTAAAGGATGGAAAAAATGTTAAAAAAAATCGTCATAGGAGTTGTTTTTCTGCTGGCCTTTGCCTTTGCTGCGGGCCGTCCTATTTATACAACGTTTTTCAAAAATCCTCCGGAGGAAGAAGAAAGCACCAAGACCATATCTGAAATGACTTTTGAGGAGCAGGACCAAGTGCGAGCCATACTAAAGGCAAAATTTAAAAATTATGATGTGCTGGAAGAAGAGGATATGATCACCCTGGTGCTGGATCATGAATATCTGGCCGGAGGACTGCGCTGCTATCCCTCCGGCCCGGACATAGACCGCATTCCGCTGACTCCGGGATTTTGCAACGTCACGTCCTCATCCGGAAGCAAAACCTCCTTCACCGTGGACAATATCGATCAGTATTTTATTCTCGAAGTGGACTATGCCGCCGGAACAATGGCGGTCAGAACCGCCACCCGGGAGGAAATATACGAAGAATCTATGTCCCAAGAACAAATAACCAGGGAGGGCTAACCTGCCATGATGGAAAAACTAAAGGAACTTGCCATGAATCCTGCTCACGAGATCCTCTTTCGTGAAAAGACAGCGAAAACCACGGGCAAATATTTCTGGGCGGCGAATATCTTTGTTCTCCTTTTCCAGATCTACAATATTTTATATACTCTTTTTTATACCGATTTCCAGCTGAAATCCCAGGCAAGCAGAGTCTATATGGTTCTGTACGGGGCTATGCTGCTGATCTGTATCCTCACTGCCGTCTGCGGATGGATCCTGACAGCCGGCAGAAAAGGAAAAAGCGCAAAGCTTCTTCATCTTTACACAGCATTTGGCTGCCTGCTGCTGATCTGGTCCGCCTGCATCACCCTGTACGACCAGAGAGTTTCCAGCAATATCAGCGTTTATATGACCACCGCCGTCTATATAGCGGGCCTGCTCTATATCCGGCCCCGGATCTCCGTTCCGGTTTTTATTTTCTGTGAGGCCATTCTCCTTGCGGGAATCCTGCAGCTGGATCTGGCACCTTCCAGGGACATTTACGGTTTCTGCGTAAACTCAGTCGGTCTCACCCTGGTGGCGCTCTTCATCAGCCTGTACCGCTGGGCTTCCCTGCGAAAGGACTTTCTAAACCACCTGGAGATGGAAGAGAAAAATGAAATGATCACCCGGCAGAGCGAACGGCTGAATTATCTGGCAAATCACGATCCTCTCACCGGGTTATGGAACCGGAACTACCTGAGCGAATGGACGGACCGCTTTTTTTCCGAAAACAGCCGCCGCCAGATAGCCGTATTCGTCATAGATATTGACCACTTTAAGGAATATAATGACACCTTTGGCCACGTTGAGGGAGACGAATGTCTGAAAAAGGTGGCCGGCGTCCTTCAGGAATTAGAAGGGATTCACTTTCGTTACGGGGGCGAAGAGTTTCTCTGCCTGCTGGAAATCACAGATGAAACCCAGGCAAAACATCTGGCGGACAGGCTGTGCAGCCAGATTGAGCAGCAGAAAATCCCCTCCTCAAAACCGGGCCGGTATCTTACCGTCAGCGCAGGCTACGCTGTGGGAACCATGAAAAATGACCTGGAATTTCGCAGGCTGCTTCATGGAGCGGACGATGCCCTGTACTGGGCAAAGAACAACGGAAGAAACCAGACTGCCCGCTGTGCCCCTCGCTAAAACCAGACCGAATCGCGGCCCTGCCGGGCGGCAAAAGCCGCCGGACAGGGCCGCATTTTTCTAAGCGTTTTCTCCGATCCAGTTTCGAATAACTGCTCTGGCAGAGCGATCCATTTCTTTTTTAAAATCCGCCTGAAACTTTCTTCTGGCATAACCCGCAATATAGTTTTCCAGTTCTTCTTCCTTCATTCCGGTTTTTCTTTTAAAAACATCCTTCCATTCCTCGGCCGTCCGGTCCGGATATCGGTCTTGGAATACCATGTCGTTCAGGCAGAAGCGCCCCGGCTTCGCCCGGTTCTTCTGCTGCTCTGTGGGTCTGCCGAAGGTTACCAGCACAAGGGGCACCGCATAACGGGGCAGATGAAGCAGCTTCTGATTTTCTTCAAAATTTTCCAGCATATCCCCTATATAACAGGACCCTATTCCCAGAGCTTCCGCTGCCGTCACCGCATTCTGCGCCGCAATCATACAGTCCTCCATAGCCAGGAACAGATCTCCCTCCGCAAATGCAGGGGCTTCACTGTGATAACACTGAAACATTTCGTACCATTTCTGGCAGTCGGCAAGGAACACCAGCACCAGGGGCGCGGAAGCTATAAACTTCTGATGGTCGCACCGCTCTGCCAGTATATCTTTAATTTCCTGAGACTGTACATCAATAACCGAAAACAGGGACATATTTCCCGCCGTGGGCGCCTGTATGGCGGAAGTCAGAATCAGTTCTTTCTCTTCCTCTGTAATCGGTTCATCCGTATAGGCTCGGACAGATTTTCTCTCATATAATTCTTTTACAGTACAATTCATTGGCATCTATCCTCCCGAAAAATCTTTATCCGTCTGCTTCAGATTTTATATTCTTTATACAGAGCTTCCCGATACTCCGGATCGGAGGCAATCTTTATGATCTGGTCCGTCCGGTTGTCCCGGTTTAAAAGCAAAATCAGACGGCTGTACCGCTCCGAGGCCTGCGCCTGACCTTCCTCGCGGCCTTCCTCACGGCCGATACTGCGGCCTTCCTCGCGGCCCTGTTTAACCGCGTCATCCCATATCATCTGCCCAAGTTTTGTCATTGCCATCTCCTCCTTCATGTTCCCTGCAACCTTTTTTATACTGGTCTTTTCCCAGATCACTCCGGTCTTTTCTCAATGATCTCGTCCGAACGCACCGGCGCCTGGCCAATCCAGGAAAGGGCCTCATCCATATCAAAGGTCATTTTTCCGTCCTCATTCACAAACAGGGGAATCCCGATCCCTCCCCGCTCCCGCAGAGGCGCGAAGAGGGGCGCATGATCCCGGATCTTCAGGAATTCCTTCAGTTTCCCGGTATCCTCCGTAATCTCGATATATTCTGCTTCAAACCCCCGTCTTTTCTGAATCGCTTTATAATTTCTGCAGTCAATACAGATCTCCGCTCCGTATACTTTCATGTATCTGTCTCCTTCACTGTTTTTTCAAAAAATTTATTCCCCGTAAAACGTTGTCCATCTGCCGCTGTATGTTCTGCATGGCATAAAAGGATGGGGCTCTCCTGTCAATTCTCCATTCCGCAGTGCCCTGGCATCCAGAAGATTCTTCTCAATCCAGTCCGGCGCAATGGGGCAGGCATGATGGCAGGGAAGAATCGTTTCAATCCTGTCCCGGATTTTAAGCAGTCTTTCCAGGCTTTCAATATACAGATCCAGATTCCTGTGGAGCCCGAACATATAGATGGGACCTTCCTTCTGCACCGTATCTCCCGGCAGCAGCAGTTTTTTCTCCCAGTCAATCAGGGCCACGCTGCCATAGGTATGCCCCGGTATTTCCATCACTTCCCATTTATACGCTCCGTATGGCAATACGTCTCCTTCCCGCAGCGGCTCGGTCTTCACCCTTCCATCCAGCAGCGGCCAGTCCTTCTCATGCAAGCAGCAGGAAGCAAAGTCCGCCAGGCCGCCCGCATGATCCGGATCCCCATGGGTCAGCACCACTTTAAGCGGCAGATCTGTAACCTGCCTTGCCGCCTCCAGCACATGGCTGTCCGCAAATCCCGTGTCGATCAGCAGCGCCTCTTTCTCCCCCGGAATCAGAAACTGCCTCACCCGCTCATCTTCCAGAATGTAAAATCCGTCCTTCCACCATTTAATCTGCAGCATTTTCCCTCTCCCTTATCCGGTTCATTCTCATTTTCTATTGCTTCCTTTTTTTCTGACTCTCTGCAGCCTTATCTCCAGTTCATACTTCGGCAAACGTACCTTCCCGCCATTTTTATCAATCAATCTCCGAATGCATTCTGCATATTCTTCATCTTCTATGTATTTTCCGTTGTGCAACTGGTCAAGAATTCCTATCGTTCCCATAACGTTCACGCCTTCTGCCGCCGCTGCTTTTCTAAGCGGACCATCTCCAGTCAACAATATTAATCCTCTGATCTTAGCTATTGCAAGCGCAATGCAGTCATAAACAGAAGGTTTTGCATATTTTAATGCCAGCGCTTCAGCCAGATAAAATTCCTCCTCTGTAAGTTCCGTTTTCTGCAGCCCCATCCGCAGCAATTCATCACTAAGCCCGGGAGGACTGAGCAGTTCATCTTCAACTGCCTCATCATTCATCAAATATACATACGGCAGTTGGAATGGAAGATTTAATTTTTCTATTTCCACAAAGTCAAGCCATACATTGGTATCGCTGCTAATATACTCCATGGGCTATTCCTCTGCGGCAAAGCAGTGATCAGCCACAAACTTATAAGGCTGCTTTAGCAGCTCTGCACCTTTCTGAACCGTTATTTCATTCTCGCTGACTGCTCTAAATACAAGCTGCTCAAATAAAAATGGTACTTCCGGATCGCTTCGAACAGGTTCGTTCTTTTTCCACCCTGCTTTTCCCGCTTTTATATAAAAATCTTTTTCAATAGTGCCCGTAATAATACCACAAAGCGCGGCCCTCTTTACGAGCAGATACATGGAAATACCATACTCCCTGCAGATCAATTCCATATCTTTGCTAATTCTGGTTCTTCTTAAACCAAGCTCTCTTTTGGCATCTGCTTCTGGAAAAAGAAAAGCTCCACTTATAGCAGTTGCCATTTTTTCAATTTCCTTTTCTTTCATTTCATCCGGCCAGATAAAAATAAAATGCGCCACTTCATGCGCAATCGTAGAACGAATTCTTTCCGGGCTCATATGCTTGTTAAAAATAATATAGGGTCTTCCATTAACTCGCCCATTCATACCAGAGAAAGCATCATTTTCTATATTACAGGCATACACCAGAATTCCTCTGTTCTCCAAGAGCTGAATCAGGTTTCCAACAGGACCAGTTGCAGAAATTCCAAGATAGTCTCGCATTTTTTCTGCATCTTCTTCCGGATTTCCTGCAAGCATAATCTTATGAACTTCCGGTGCATCCGGCATCACTTCACCGCCCAGAATATCAACTGCAGAATAAAATCTTCCCATGTATTCTTCTACATCTTCACGAATATAGTCCTGCTGGCCAGCAGTAAGTTTACTGCCTTTTCGGAATTCACCATGTGCAAAAACAAGGTTTTGGTTACGATTGCTCAAAAAATCAGCAGTCTTCACGCCAAGCGCTTTTGCCAAAGCTTTAATCGTTTTCATATCAGGTCTTCTTTCGCCGCTCTCATAATAAGTGACTGCCATCGGAGTCACCCCAATCCGTGAGGCGAGCTCCTTTTTTGACATATTTTTCTTTAAACGGTAATACTTTAAATTTTTATTGAGCATATCATCGCCTCCTCTTCTGTTTATATTATAGCATTTTATATCAAAAAGTAAACAGTGAAGTATTAAAACACCAGAAATCCGCTTGCCGGGCGCACCAAAAAAGCCTCCAAGCACCCGATTTCCAGTGCTTAAAGGCTTTTCTTCATTCACTCATATCTGACCAGATCAATTAGTCCTGCACATAGGGCATCAGGGACAGATGACGGGCTCTCTTGATCGCCACGGTCAGGGCTCTCTGGTGCTTCGCGCAGTTTCCGGTGATACGTCTGGGCAGGATCTTGCCTCTCTCAGATACGTATCTCTTTAATTTATTTACATCCTTGTAATCGATCTCGTTATTCTCTTTTCCGCAGAAAACGCAGACTTTCTTTCTTCTGCGGCCGCCTCTTCTCTTCATGGGAGAATCGCTTCTATCTTTGCTGTAAGCCATTGCTCATTCCTCCTTACCAAACGGTTTTTAATTAAAGGGCAGCTCCTCATCGATCCCGTCCGGGATATTCATGAAGCCGTCACCCACAGAGGCCCGGCTGGGGGCCGGTGCAGAAGGGCTCTGGGCCGGAGCCGGCATAACGCCTCTCTCCGCGGAAGCCGCCTTGCTCTCCGCGAACTCCTGATCCTCCACCACCACGTCCGTGGTGTATACCTTCTGTCCCTCTCTGTTGGTATAGCTGCCTGTCTGAATCCTTCCGGTGACCACCACTTTCAGGCCCTGACGAAAATATTTCTCCGCGAACTCGGCGCTTCTTCCGAAAGCGACACAGCCGATAAAGTCCGCGTTGGACTCGCCGTCTCTTCTGCCGAATCTGCGGTCTACCGCCAGCGTATATCTGGCAACCGCCGTAGCATTCTCTCCCGCTGAATAGCGAACCTCAGGGTCTCTGGTTAAACGTCCCATCAAGATGACTTTATTCATATAATCTCCTCTTCTCTATCTATGCATCCTGTCTAACGCATAAATATCTGATCACATTTTCCATGATCCGGACATGTCTCTCGACTTCTGCCGGGCATGTGCCATCAGCCTCGAAGTGAACGAAATAGTAAAATCCTTCGCTCATTTTCTGGATTTCGTAAGCCAGCTTTCTCTTGCCCCAGTCATCTACGTCGGTCACAGTACCGCCGTAACGGGCAATGTACTCTTTCACCTTTTCGATGGTAGCTGCTCTTTCTTCGTCTTCGAGCTTTGCGTTGACAACAACTGCCAGTTCATACTTATTCATGCTTTCCGCACCTCCTTATGGTCTCTGGCCCCTCCCTGCCGGGAAGAGCAAGGAAAATAATACATCACAGAGTTTTACTTTACCATAAGAAACCGCGGATTTCAAGCCTTTTTTCTCAGTCCCCGGGTATTTTTTTCCACCAGCCGGCGGGCAATCATGATCTGATGGCCGCATCCCTGGCACTTCAGCCTGAAATCAGCTCCCACCCGGAGAATTTCCCACTCGCTGCTGCCGCAGGGATGGGGCTTCTTCAGTTTCACAATGTCTCCCACCTCATAGTGGGGCCGCTGTTTTCCCTCTTCCATCCGGTTACCTGCCTTTCCTTCCTGTCTTTTTTGTCCCCGTACGGTGTTCCCTTATACCCGGATCGCTCCCAGCACCTGCCCGATGCTTTCCTGAATCAGCAGGTCGGCCATGGAGTCTCTGGGAGTGGAGGATTTATTGATCACCACCAGATATTTCCCCCGGAAATAGTCGATCAGGGAGGCCGCCGGGTAGACCGCCAGGGAGGTTCCGCCAATGATCAGCAGATCCGCTCTGGACAGAAACGACACGGAATTGCTCAGGGTGCGCTGATCCAGCCCCTCCTCGTAGAGCACCACGTCCGGCTTGATCATGCCGCCGCACAGCCGGCATCTGGGCACCCCTTCTGCCTCCTTCATATAGCGGGCGTCATAGAACGCACCGCATTTCATACAGTAATTCCGGTGCACGCTGCCGTGCAGCTCCATCACCCGCTGACTCCCCGCCATCTGGTGCAGGCCGTCAATATTCTGGGTAATCACCGCTTTCAGCTTTCCCTTCGCCTCCATCTCGGCCAGCTTTTTGTGGGCGGCGTTGGGCTTGGCGTCCAGGCAGAGCATCTTGTCATGGTAAAAACGGTAAAATTCTTCCGGATTTTTCATAAAGAAGGTGTGGCTCAGGATTGTTTCCGGCGGATAGTCGTATTTCATGTGATAAAGGCCGTCCACGCTGCGGAAATCCGGTATGCCGCTCTCCGTGGAAACTCCGGCGCCGCCGAAAAATACAATGCTGCTGCTCTCATCCACCATTTCCTGCAGTCTTTTGATCTCATCCATCCAAATCCCTCCTTTTTAACCGGGGCCGCCGCAGAATCTGCGGCAGCCCCGTTATCGCCTGTTTTATCCCTTATAGGAAATATAAACCTGTTCCAGCTTGCCCTGCACAATCCGCCTGGTGGAATCATCCGCCGTACAGGTGGACAGGGTCACAATCCGGTCGTCGGTGGTCACCTGCACCCCGCAGTTAATGTTTGAATTGGCAAGGCTCTGGTCAATGTAATTCTGAAAATCTTCCGTGGTGAACCGGGTCCGGTAGGGATCTCCGATCTTATACACCTCAGAACTGGAGAAAATCCGGTACTGATAGATAAAGTCCGGGGTGAAAATCCAGAAATAGGGGTTTTTGTCGTAGGTCTCCTGGTTCTGGAATTCCCGAAGCGTGCCGAACATGGAGCCGTTTTTCATGTTGTGGCCGTAGATAATGCTGTTCTGGTCCGTCAGGTACCGGGTATTGTCGCAGTTTAGGAAAATACAGCCGGCAAAGTTGTCCACGCCCTCAAAAGTCCGGTGCAGGTAATAATCATTGTCCTTTCCCTGGGCCACCGGATAGGAAATATCCAGGGCGCCGATGCGGATCCAGCCCATAATGTCCGGGTTGATGGCGTTAAGCTCGGCAAAATTGATGGGATTCACCAGAACGGGCAGCGTCTTTTCCTCGCTGTCCTCCACCGCGGTCTCCTTGGCCGCGGCCTCCACCCTGGTTTTCACCGTATCCGGATTTTCCAGCTCCGCCACATTTTCCAGCACAGCCCCCTCGCTCTGGGGTTCTGTCTGCAAGGTTCCCCCTCCCGCCTCTGTTTCCACGGGCATGATATTTACATATTTGTCGTTCAGATTTCCGTACTCATCCGTCCCCGCCTTATACTCCCGGTAATAACCGTACAGCATAAACGCGGCGTAGCCGAACACGCCGATGGCAATCACCAGCAGCAGGCTGGTGAAAAACGTTCCCACGGCACTCCCCTTTTTTCTCCTGTTCTCTCTCCGGTTATTGTCTGCGTATCTGGACAAATCGCCGCCTCCCCTTATCCGCCGCTCCCTGCGGGAAGCGGTCTGCGTATGCTTGCTGTGTCTTGGTTACTCGCAGTTGCCTACTGTTCTGGGATAGGGAATCACGTCCCGGATATTGCCCATTCCGGTCAGGTACATGATCAGACGTTCAAATCCCAGGCCAAATCCGGCATGGCGGGTGGTTCCGTACTTCCGCAGGTCCATATAGTATTTATATTCCTCCGGTTCCATGCCCAGTTCCTGAATCCGGGCTGCCAGCTTATCATAGTCGTCTTCCCTCTGGCTGCCGCCGATGATCTCGCCGATGCCGGGCACCAGGCAGTCCATGGCCGCCACGGTTTTCCCGTCCGGGTTCAGCTTCATATAGAAAGCCTTGATCTCCTTGGGGTAATCCGTCACAAATACCGGCCGCTTGTAGATCTGTTCTGTCAGGTAACGCTCATGTTCTGTCTGCAGATCACAGCCCCAGGAAACCTTATACTCAAACTTGTCGTTGTTCTTTTCCAGAATCTCCACCGCCTCTGTGTAGGTCACATGGCCGAAATCCGACTCCATCACATGGCGAAGCCGCTCCAGAAGCCCCTTATCCACAAAAGAGTTGAAGAAGTTCATCTCCTCCGGAGCGTTCTCCAGCACATAGCGGAATACGTATTTCAGCATGGACTCCGCCAGCGCCATATCGTCCTGCAGATCCGCGAAGGAAATCTCCGGCTCAATCATCCAGAACTCCGCCGCATGTCTGGTGGTATTGGAATTCTCGGCCCGGAAGGTGGGTCCGAAGGTGTACACATTGCGGAAAGCCTGGGCGTAGGATTCACAGTCCAGCTGTCCGCTCACCGTCAGGTTGGTGGACTTGCCGAAAAAGTCCTTGGAGAAATCCACTTCTCCCTTCTGATCCAGGGGCACGTTTTTCAGATCCAGGGTGGTAACCCGGAACATTTCTCCCGCGCCCTCACAGTCGCTGCCGGTAATCAGGGGCGTGTGCACATACACAAAGCCTCTCTCCTGGAAGAATTTATGGATGGCGTAGGCCGCCAGAGAACGAACCCGGAACACAGCCTGGAAGGTATTGGTTCTGGGACGCAGATGGGGCACGGTCCGCAGAAACTCCAGGCTGTGGCGCTTCTTCTGCATGGGGTAATCCGGCGTGGAAGCTCCCTCCACCGTCACTTCCTCCGCCTGTATCTCAAAAGGCTGCTTGGCCTGGGGCGTGGCCACCAGGGTTCCCCTTACGATCACCGCCGCCCCTACGTTCAGCTTGTTGATCTGGCTGAAGTTGTCCAGCTTATCTCCGTACACAACCTGCAGCGTCTCAAAAAAAGTACCGTCGTGAAGCACCAGGAAACCGAAGGTTTTGGAGTCGCGGATGCTTCGCACCCATCCTCCCACCTGAATCTCTTTTCCCAGGAATTCTTCACGGCTGCGGTATAATTCCCTTACTGTCACTAAATCCATGTTTTTCTCCTCACTGTCATTCCTTGATATTTGCAGGAGCAGGAAGTCTGACCGCAGAGCGCGCCGCCGCTTCCGGCTCCGAATTTCCTCTATTGTATCATTTCTTTTCCCGCTTTACCAGAGGTATCTTTACATCCCGCTTGATCCTCTGCCTGTTCCGCGGCTTTCTGGGCCATCATGCCCCCCAGCAGCACCAGGGGAAACACCGTTCCCGCCAGAATGCCCGCTGCCAGATTGTCTCCCAGTACGGAAGAGATGCTTCCCACCAGAGCCGGCCCGGCGCAGCACCCCACGTCGCCGCCCAGAGCCAGCAGGGCAAACATGGCCGTCCCGCCCCGGCGGATTTTCACAGCGGAGATGCTGAAGGTTCCCGGCCAGAAAATGCCCACGGAAAAGCCGCACAGACCGCAGCCCACCAGTCCCAGGGCCGGGAAGGGGGAGAGGGAAATCAGCAGATAGCTGCCCAGGCAGAGCACGCCGCAGGCCATAATGGCCTTCCGCAGATCTATTTTTTTTCCGAATCTGCTGTAGAGCAGTCTGGCGGTTCCCATCAGGGCCGCGAACATCATGGGACCGGTCAGGTCTCCCACCGCCTTGGATACCCCAAGCCCTCTCTCCGCAAAGGCGGAGGCCCACTGGGCCACAGACTGTTCGCTGGCGCCGGCGCATACCATCATCAGAGCCAAAATCCAGAACATCCGGTTTTTCATCAGTTCCCGGATGTTAAGTCCCTGCTCTCCCTCCTGGTGCAGGCTGGCTAAGGGCACCCGGGAAAATAAAAAGGCGTTGGAGAGAGGGATCAGCGCCCAGAGAAGGGTCAGGATTTTCCAGCTTCCCGTGCCAAAGGCCAGGAAAAACAGGGTGGAGCCCAGCACAACCGCCACCCCTCCCCAGCAGTAGAAGGAGTGAAGCAGGCTCATGGCGGATTCCTTATTGTCGCTGGGGCAGGCCTCAATAATAGGGCTGATCAGCACCTCCAGCAGCCCTCCTCCCACAGAGTACACCATGCCGGCGCAGAGAAGGCCCAGAAACGGGGTGGGCATCATCTCCGGCAAAATTGTGAGGCCCGCCAGGCCCGCCGCCGCCAGGATATGGGCCGCCACCGAGCAGACCCGGTACCCCACCCGGTCCGCGTACAGAGCCGCCGCCCAGTCTACCAGCAGCTGCAGAAAGAAATTCAGGGTGACCATGGTGGTAATCTCCGCCAGAGAAATCCCGTAGCTGTCCTGAAAAGTTACAAAAAGCAGGGGGACGTAAATCCCGATCATGGCCTGGGTCACATAGGCGATATAGCAGGCGTATCTGGTTGATTTGTATGACAGTTTTTTCATAATCCGCTCCTCTCAGGTTCCTTTTCCGTCAAAGTTGGCTTTATCATATAAAAAGCCGGCCGCTTTTTCTTGCGATATTGTATCAAAAAATAGTATAATATAACCAAATCTGTTGGAACAGGAGACATGCTATGCAGACAGCAGAAATCATCCGGGACGATTCCCTTCGGGAACTGATCCCCCACAAGACAGGGCGGGCCCCCTTCCGGTACTATGAAGACGACATGACGCTGTTTCCCGGTCATACAGCCGATCTTCACTGGCACGCGGAGTTCGAGATTACGATTGTCAAAAAAGGGCTGGTTCTGTTTCAGATCGACGGCCGTCAGATCCCTGTAAAAGAAGGAGAGGGGATTTTTATAAATTCCCGGATTCTTCACGGCCTGCAGGCCCCGGGGGAGGGGCTGATCCCCACCATTCTCTTTACCTCGGATCTGCTTGCCGCCCAGGGAACCTTTCTCTACGACACCTACCTGTCCTGCTTCCTGAATTCCGACATATCCTGGATTAAATTTTCCCCGGATATTCCCTGGCAGAAGCAGGCCCTGGAAGCCCTGAACGGCATCTACCGGACTGCCGGCGAAAGTTCCTCTCCGGATGAGATGGAACTGCACATCCGGGTCTGCCGGCTGTGGCAGCTTCTCTATTCCCATCGGAACGAGATGAACCGGACCGCCCCCTCCCGCCAGTCCCTGCGCTCCCACGCCAGGCTGGAGCAGATGCTGCAGTACATGGAGGACCATTACCGGGAAAAGCTGACCCTTGCAGATATTGCCGCCTCCGCCAGCATCAGCAAAAGCGAGGCCATGCGCTGCTTCAGAGAAGGGCTGCAGGTCTCTCCCATGGCCTGCCTCAACGAGTACCGCCTCTCCCGGGCCAGGGACCTGCTGCTGGAAACAAACGATCCGGTGACAGAGATCGCCCTGTCCGCCGGGTTTGAAAGCTGCAGCTATTTTGACCGGCTCTTCCTGCGCAAATACGGCGTCACCCCCCGGGCCCTGCGGCGTGACAGGCCGGATCGCAGTATCTGAAAAAAATAATCATTCTATGCAACAGTCCGCCGTTTTTTTGACACTCTATATACAGAACCGCAGATATGCGGCGGCAGGCGCCTGGCCGTCCGCCCTCTTTGCGGGCGGACAGACTTTTGAGGGAGGAAACAATATGGAATACAACACAGAACTGACTGAACGGGCCCGGGCCGGCGATATACACGCCTTTGCCCAGCTCTATGAAACCATCTATCTGGATCTGTACCGGTTTGCCCTGTATACGCTGAAAAACAGCCATGACGCGGAGGATGCGGTCAGCGATACGGTAACGGACGCCTTTGGCCAGATTGCTTCCCTTCGCAGGCCGGAAGCCTTCCGGTCCTGGATGTTTTCTATCCTGGCCAATAAATGCCGGGCAAAGCTGAAAATGTACCTGAGTAAAGCTGCGGAACTGCCTCAGGATCTGTCCTGCGTTATGCCGGATCTGGATGAAAAAGCCGATGTGCGAAAGGCTTTTTTCGCCCTGGAGGCTCAGGACCGGCTGATCCTGTCTCTGAATCTGTTCGCCGGCTACTCCAGCCGGGAAATCGGGCAGCTTCTGGACATGAACGACAACACGGTCCGCTCCCGGCAGAGCCGAGCCCTGAAAAAAATGCAGGAGCTGCTGGAAGGCTATGCCTGACTAAAGGTTTCAAATTCGCTTTTCACTTAGAAAGGAGAGTATTCATGAACGAAAAAGATCTTCTGGAACAGCTGAAGCGTTCCGCAGACGACGTGACGCCGCCGGAATCCCTTCGGCCGGAACACATAGAAAAAATGCTGCTGAAGCAGTTTCATAAGGAACAGTCCGCCCATCAGGATGAGAAAGAGCCGGTTTCTTCCGGAAAACCTGCCGGCACAGGCAAAAACTCCCGCCGGCGTATTTCCATCTACCGCCTGGCAGGACTGGCAGCCGCCTTTGCGGTGGTGATCGCGGCCTCCTGGCAGGCAGGACGCCTGAGCGCTTCCCATACCGGCGCGCCTCTTCCCTCCTCCCGGACCGCCTCCGTAAATTCCAGGACAGAGGAAGAAACGGAAAATCCGGAAATTCTGCTTCAGGAGGCAGAGACCCAGACGATCCGGCAGGCACAGACCGCCCAGACCGAGTCCCAGTCGGATACGGCAGCCCAGGCCGAAATGTCCCTGGCTCCTCTGGTGGAAACCATCGACCCTGCCGGCAGCTACGAAGCCGTCTACGAAGCTCTCTATGAAGCCTTCGGCAGCAATAGCGGGACCGGCATCGCCCTCTACGGCGCCAGGCAGGAGATTGCCTCGTCGGATATGGCTGCGGCGGAATCCGCCCTGGATACAGGCTCTTCCATTGCGGAGGCCGGCCAGGGGATCAACGCCTCAGAGGAAGCCTCCTACTCCACCACCAACACCCAGGAAGCCAACGTAGACGAGGGAGATCTGGTCAAGACAGACGGAACCTGGATCTATATTTTAAAGGCAAACGGTCTGGTTCTGATTGTGGATCCCGATAACGGCAGCCGGAAGCCTGCCATGTCCGTCATTTCCCAGATCTCCCTGGAGCCGGATCATACGCCCCAGGAAATTTATCTGGACGGGGATCATCTTTCCGTTATTACCACCCAGTATTATACGGAGATGGACACTTCCGATGAGAACGTGATCGCCTCCCATTCCGGCACGCGCACCTGGCTTTACACCTATGACATCAGCGACCGGGAGAATCCCGTTCTGGAAGGCTCTGTCAGCGTGGACGGCGCCTACTCCCAGTCCCGGAAAAACGGAGACTATATGTATCTGTTTACCCGGTACAATCCCACGGTGCTGGATACCTACGGGGAGAGCCGGATTGTGCCTGCCACCAGCCGGGGAGACCTGAAACCGGACCAGATCTATCTGCCGGAGTATCTGAGCTATTCCAGCTATCTGGTGGCAGCCTCCGTGAACCTGCAGGATCCGGGAGAGATTGCGGACCAGAAGGCGGTGGTCTCTGTCCCCTCCACCTTCTATGTAAGCGAGGAGAGCATCTATATTGCCAATGAAAACTGGGAGGACTCCCAGGTACGCACCAGTCTGCTGAAGCTCTCCTACCGGGACGGCTCCATTGTGGGAACGGCCGCCGGGTACGTGGAGGGATACCTGCACGATTCCTTCTCTCTCAGTGAGTACAACGGGTATCTGCGGGTTGTGACCACCCGCTATGACGAGGATTACAACGAAAGCAACGGCCTGTATATCCTGGACGGCGACCTGCAGATAACAGGCTCCATCACGGACCTGGCTCCGGACGAAACCATCCGCTCCGCCCGTTTTTTGGGGGATATGGGGTACTTTGTCACCTTCCGCCAGACGGATCCTCTGTTCTCCGTGGATCTGTCTGACCCTGCCAATCCCCGGGTGCTGGACAGCCTGAAAATCACCGGTTTCTCCACCTACCTGCATTTTTACAGCGATACCCTGCTGCTGGGCCTTGGCTATGAGGCGGACGAGGAAACCGGCGTCCAGACCGGCCTGAAGCTGTCCATGTTTGACATCTCCGATCCCGCCCATATAACGGAAGTCAGCCGGCTGGTGCTGGACGGCATCACCTGGTGCGAATCCCTGGAGGATTACAAGTCCATTCTCATCGATCCGGAAAAAAATCTGTTCGGCTTCACCTGCGACAGCCGCTATCTGGTCTTTTCCTACGATGAGGAGGAGGGATTTATCTGCCAGTTCATCTACGACTTCTATCAGGACATCATAAGCGACGGCCAAGAGGCAGCCAAAACTCCTCTGACCGGTACAGGAACAGCTGACCCGGATGACCAGGCGGACGCCTCCACGCCCACCGCCAGCATGGATATGATGGATTATCTGGGGGCAGAGACTGCAGAAGACTCCTACACCAGAGGCTTGTATATCAACGATACCCTGTATCTGGTGCGCCCCGGCCGGTTGCTGGCCTTCGACATGACAGACGGCTACCGGCAGACCGGCGAATTAAAACTTTAAATCATTGTTCTATTAAGTGCAAAGAAGCGCTGCAGAAAAATTTTATTGCTTCCTGCACATCCAGGTGTACACATGTCCGAGATAGATGTTTAGAAGAGGGTGCTGCAACATCATGAAATCCATGATGAAGCAGCACCCTCGTTTTCCCATAAATGTGAAGGAAAGTTGCAAAAAAGAGTACATATGCTTCCGGTACATCCAGGTGTACCGGAAGCAATGAAATCTTTTTGCAACGTCCCCCTTTTCTCTTGACTTTTCCGTCCGCTGCTATATAATATATTTAACAAACATATGAATAATCGTTCATATGTTAGGACAAA
>DVOS01000002.1 GCA_018713435.1 Candidatus Merdiplasma excrementigallinarum | reverse complement strand
GCTCAAATCACACATTTCCCGAACCTCCTCCTCAAATTTTCTCTCCATCACGATGGAAAATTCATCCTTCAAAATTTTTATTTTTTCTCCAGCCCTCATATATGGTGACAGAAGAACCTCCAGCAAATCATAATGGTTTTCCGGTTCCTTCACAGCCCCTGCCAGACATTTTTCTGTGATTCCATATGTATTCATCGTTCGGCGGAGTCCAACAGGCGGATTGCTGCAAATCCATATACTGTAAACTTTCTTTAAATCTCCATATCGTGAGTGAGTAAATTCAGTCCCATACTGTGCTGAAATCATACGCCCAACATAATAAATCCCCCTCGTCACAACCGGATAACCGGGGTGAAAATCATTTTGAGCCTCAATATCCAAAAACAAGCGTCCCCTTTCTTTTCTCTCCTCTGTTCCAGGCAGCCAGGCACACACCTTTATATCATAAGTAATCGTTCCCTCCTGGGCGGAAGTATCCTGCTGCGCACTTCCTCTGATCTGTTCCCCGCAAAAAACTTCATCAGGATGGACTGCAGCCTGTCCCACCATACTGTTTTCTTCCAGACAGTACTTCGCTATATACTCAATCTCACAGGCTTCATACTCTTTTATACAACTTTTTATAATCCAAGCCAGAATTGTCTTATTGGACAGCAACCGTTTGCAGGAAGCATCATAGGACGCCATCACCGGGTTTCTGAAAATCTGTTTCAGTAATACAGAGTTATCGGTCATATTTATGTACCATCATCTCTCTCTTTTTCTATCGTATCACACTCCTTTCCCTTTGTCTATCTATTTTATGAGATTTATATTACTGTTATGTATCATAGCAATATGTGATACACGCAAACAGGCGCCGTCTCAACCGAAAGCTTCGGTTGGGACGGCGCCTGCCTATACATTTATATTTTGTTTCTCAGTTTCTCTTCAGGAAATCGGGGATCTGGATATCCTTCTCCGCCACCTTGCTCTCCGGTGCTCTCATGCGTCCCGCATTTGCGGAAGGACTGGGAACAGAAGGTGTGCTGTGGCTGGTCTTCTGGAAGGAATAGCCGCCTGCCGGTCTGTTCTCCTGCTTCGGATAGCGGTAGTCGGGAACCAGGTTCCTGCGGATCCCGCCGGCGGTTCTCTTCTTCTCCTCTGCGGTGCCGTCATCAAGGCCTGTAGCGATAACGGTGATGCTGGCTTCATCCGCATAGGTATCATCGTACATGGCGCCAAAGATGATATTGGCGTTGTCGCCTGCCAGTTCCTGTACATAGCTGGCTGCGTCGTTGGCATCCATCAGAGAAATATCTCCGGAAATATTGATAATCACATGGGAAGCGCCCTCGATGGTGGTCTCCAGCAGCGGGCTGGCCACAGCCTGCTTCACAGCCTCCAGCGCCTTGTCGTCTCCCTTGGCCTGTCCGATACCGATATGGGCGATGCCCTTGTTGCTCATCACGGTCTGTACATCCGCAAAGTCCAGATTAATCAGAGCCGGCAGATTGATCAGGTCCGTAATGCCCTGCACGGCCTGCTGCAATACCTCATCCGCCTTCTTCAGGGCTTCCGGCATGGTGGTTCTGCGGTCCACAATCTCCAGCAGCTTATCGTTGGGAATTACAATCAGTGTATCTACATTCTCTTTCAGTCTCTCGATACCGCTGAGGGCGTTGTTCATACGAACCTTCGCCTCAAAACGGAAGGGCTTGGTCACAACGCCTACGGTGAGGATCCCCATCTCCTTGGCAATGCCGGCTACCACGGGAGCTGCTCCTGTACCGGTTCCGCCGCCCATGCCGCAGGTAACAAATACCATATCCGCACCCTGAATAGCCTGGCGGATATCCTCAGCGCTCTCCTCGGCCGCCTGCTGACCGATCTCAGGCTTGGCGCCTGCTCCCAGTCCCTTGGTAACCTTCTCGCCGATCTGTATGGTGGTGGGTGCCTTGCATAAAGTGAGGGCCTGTTTATCCGTATTGATGCCGATAAACTCCACACCGCCGATGGTGTCCTCCACCATCCTGTTCACCGCATTATTTCCGGCTCCGCCTACGCCGATCACAATAATCTTTGCCGCGGATTCCGTTTCATTTGACATAATCTCTAACACTGTGCTTCCTCCTTATCATCAAGTACACCTCTGCACCCGTCCGGTCAGGCCCCGCGCCAGCAGGTCCCCGGCAGCTTCAAATTTTCTCTTTCTTTGAGATGTGCCTAATTTCAACCATATATACCTACTATAATATAGGGATTCCCCTGATTAATCAAGTGTATTTTTCATTTTTTTCGCTGAAACGCCCGTCCGTCGGGATTCCGAAACAGAATTTCTTCCCGTTTCCTCCTACTGGACCGGCTGTCCGGTGTAGGGATCGATCACGTTCATGTAGGCGTCCACTACATTGCCGTCCTCGTTCACCGTGCAGCCGTCGATGGGAATTCCGTTGGCATCCACCACCTGGCCGTTTACCACCCGGGCGTCATAGCGCAGGGTGAATGTGGAGTCAAATACCATAAAACCGGCCATTCCCGTCACTTCCTGCTCCTCTTCCTCTTCAGAAGCGTCCGTCGGATTGCCGTTCTCATCCGTCTCACCGGTCTCCACCGGGTTCCCGTTTTCATCGGTTTCGGCCGTCTCCACCGGATTGCCGTTCTCATCCGTCTCGGCCGTCTCCACCGGGTTCCCGCTCTCATCCGTCTCAGCTGTCTGGGGCTGGGACTCCTCGCCGCTCTGTTCAAAGGTGATGGTTTCATTTCTGCCGGTAAAGCCTTCCATGTGCAGGGTTCCGGACTGTCCGGAAATCTCCTGGTAAATGGTCACCAGGTTCGCCACCTTCTCCTCCAGGTACTCATCCTGTCCCAGCTCCACCTGTACGCTCCCGATGGAAAGGCTGATATTCAGGTTCTCATCAAAGGATATATTGTCCGGTATCAGTTCCGCATCGATGAGCAGCTGGGTAATGCTGAGCATGGTCCGCATCTGAGCCGCGTTTCCCACCGGCAGTTTCTGATAAAGGGAAGGTTCCTCCATGGTCACCCCGCTTACCAGAGGGATCCCGTCGTACACGGTCTCCGTAATCTCCAGAACCGTTCCCGTGGAGTCAAAATATACGTTGCTGCCGGCGTACTGTACATAACCGGAAAGTACCTTCTCTCTTACCAGCAGCTGCACGCTGCCGGGAGAGAGGATTTTGACCTGCACCGTATCCAGATAAGGCGCCCTGGGCTCAGAAACCGCGTTTCTGTATTTCCAGGCAAAATACAGGGTATTTTCCGTCCAGAAATCATAGATCAGATCTTCCTGTATGGCTTCCGCCGTATAAAGACTGTTTCCCACTATCTCTACCTTCCGGATCCTGAAAAGCCCCAGCAAAATCGCGGCCGCCGCCGCGATAATGCCCGCTGTCAGCAAAATCCCCCTGATCCGTCTTTTTCTTCTTCTCATTGCCATCTTTATCTCTCCTGTATTCTAATCGCCTTTCTCTTTTTGCCTTCTGTAAGCCGCTACTGTATCAGCCGGATATCCGCTCCCAGTCCGGCCAGGTTTTCACAGAAATTTTCATATCCCCGGTCCGCAAAGCGGCATCCTCTGACTCTGGTAATCCCGGCGGCGTTCAGCCCTGCCAGAAGCAGCGCCGCCGCGCCCCGCAGTTCCCTGGCCTCTACCCGGGTTCCCTGCAGTCTTTCCACACCGTCAATTACCGCGTCTCTTCCCTCTATTTTAATCCTGGCTCCCATCTTTTCCAGTTCCTGTGCCGCCTTAAACCGGGATTCAAAAATATTTTCCCGGATCCGGCTTCGCCCCTCCGTCACAGCCAGAAGGGTCATCATGGGTGACTGAAGGTCCGTGGGAAAGCCGGGATAGGGCATGGTCTGAAGGAAACCGATATTTTGCAGCTTTCCTCTGCAGTCCGCCGCCAGGCATTCCCCTGCTTTCTCCATCCGGATTCCCATGGCTGCCAGAGGCTCCAGAAAGCCGGTCATATGCCGGACGGGCGCTCCCTTCAGCAGGATGCGTCCCCGGGTCACAGCCGCCGCCAGCAGGTAGGTCCCCGCCACAATACGGTCAGCCGCCAGCGTATGTCTGGAATCCTGCAGGCACTCCACTCCGCGTATCTCAATCCGCCCCTGGGGGCAGACGCGGATCCTGGCTCCCTTTTCCCGGAGAAACAGGCACAGTTCCTCCACCTCCGGTTCCCGGGCCGCGTTATGTATCACCGTATCGCCCCGGGCCAGCACCGCTGCCAGGATCAGATTCTCCGTGGCTCCCACGCTGGGAAAGCCAAGCCTTACCTGGCACCCCCGCAGTTCCCTGCCCCGGGCCCGGATGCCCCGGGTATCTTCCTCGATCTGCGCGCCCAGCGCCTTTATGGCGCTGATATGCAGGTCCACCGGCCTTTCCCCCAGCACACATCCGCCGGGATAGGGAATCCGGGCTCTACCCGTTCTGCCCAGGAGCGCGCCCAGGAACAGAACCGACGAACGCATTCTGGAGGCGGTCTGCGCCGGCAGCTCCCACCCCCGGATCCGGGAGGCGTCGATGGCCAGGCACTGCCCTTCCCACCACACCCGGCATCCCAGATCCTCAAGCAGTTCGATCATATCGTACACGTCCTGAATCCTGGGACAGCCCTGAATCCGGCTGATGCCGGCATGAAGCACGCTTGCCGCCAGCATGGGGAGCACCGCGTTTTTGGACCCCTGTACCTCTACCTGGCCGCAGAGAGATCTTCCTCCCCGAATTTCCACACATTCCAAGCCCATTCCTCCGCCCTGCGCTGTCTGTATTAGTATATGCAGAAATTTCCTCTCTGCCACCGGCTCACCGACAGGGCGATGCCCATCTCCGTCAGAAGGAACAGAACGGAGGTGCCCCCATAGCTGATAAAGGGCAGCGTAATCCCCGTATTGGGAATGGTATTGGTCACAACGGCAATATTTAAAATCACCTGAATGGCGATATGTCCCATAATGCCGGATAAAATCAGGGAGCCGAACAGATCTCTTGCCCTGACGGCAATCACCGCGAAGCGCCACAGCATAAAGCCGAACACGCCTATCAGTAAAACGGCTCCCGCCAGTCCGAATTCTTCACAGATTACGGAAAAAATCATATCGTTCTGGGCTTCCGGGATAAATCCCAGCTTCTGGATGCTGTTCCCCAGCCCCTTTCCGAATACGCCTCCGGAACCGATGGCGTACAGCCCCTGAATGGTCTGGAAGCCTTTTTCATAGTTTTCCGGGTCTCTCCAGACTGCCAGCCGCTCCAGCCGGTACTGCTCCATTCCCAGAAAAACCGCCATAAAAGCCATGCCCGCCAGGGTAATCCATACAAAAGGGAGATACCGGGGATTGGAAATAAAAATCATAATCAGGGCGATGCCCAGAATGATCACCGCCGTGCTCAGGTTGTTCGTCCCCACCAGCGCCACAATAGGAAGGACGGCCCCCAGAACCGCTCCCATCATGCCCGGGCCCCGGTTATTTTTCCTGCCGCTCACCAGGGAGGCCAGCAGCAGTATCACGGCCAGCTTCGCGTACTCTGAGGGCTGAAAGGATAAAGGCCCGATTGACAGCCAGCGCCGGGAGCCGTTGTAAGCATCCCCCACCAGCAGAACGGCTCCGGATAAAGCCAGGGACAGAAGATAGCCCCAGGGAGCCAGTTTCTGAAGGCGGTGGTAGTCCAGCCCGGCGGCTCCGTACATGGCGGCCAGCCCCAGGGCTGTGGCAAACAGCTGTTTTTTCAGATAGTAGGCGGGATCCCCGAACCGGGCCTGCCCATTGTAGGAACTGGTGCTGTAGAGCACAATCAGGCCGAATACTGTCAGAAACAGAACGGCCCCCAGAAGTCCATAGTCCGGTCTTCCCCGCTTTTCTTCCAAACCAGTTCCCTCCCGGCCCGCTGCTTTTCTAATTCTATATATATGATACCGGGGGCAAAAGATGCCAGGCGAAATATTCTCCGCCGCGCGCCTGCGCTATTTACAGTTCATGTACCAGGTCTTTAAATACCCTGCCCCGCACCTCATAGCTGGGGAACATGTCCCAGCTGGCGCAGGCCGGCGACAGCAGCACCGCGTCTCCCGGCGCCGCCTGCTGTACGCTGAGCCGAAACGCCTCCTCAAAGGTATCCGCCATCAGAATCTGCTCAAATCCGCAGGCTCTGGCAGCCTTCGCGATCTTGTCCCGGGTCTGTCCCAGCAGCACCAGGCATTTTACCTTTCCGTCAAAAGAACGGATCCACTCCTCATAGGAGGAATCCTTGTCGTAACCGCCGCCGATGAGCACGGTGGGACGGTTCATGGCCTGAATTCCCTTGATGGCGGCGTCCGGGTTTGTCCCCTTGGAATCATTGTAGTAGGCCACGCCGTTTTTCTCCGCCACAAATTCAATCCGATGCTCCACCGCCTTGAATTCCCGGAGCACCTGCCGGATTTCCTCCAGGGGAACCCCGTAGGCCAGGGTCATGGCCACTGCGGTCATCACATTTTCATAATTATGTCTGCCTAAAAGGTTCAGCTCCTCCACACGGCATACGTCCAGGGTCCCGTTTTCGTCCCGGTACCGGATCTGGCCGTCCTTCAGATAAATTCCCCGCTCCAGTTCCCGCCGGGAGCTGAAGTAAATCACCTTTACCGGCAGGGTCTCTCCAAATCGGCGCAGCTCCTCGTCCTCATAGTTTAATACGCAGAAGTCCCGGGAAGTCTGGTTTTTCGTAATGCTCTCTTTTACCCGGATGTACTCTTCCATGGTATGATGCCGGTTTAAATGGTCCGGCGTGATGTTGGTGATAGCGCTCACCCTGGGGTGGAAGCGGACAACCGTCTCCAGCTGAAAGCTGCTGATCTCCGCCACCGCCACCGAATCATCGGTGGTATCCAGGGCCGCGTCCGTGTAGGGGCTGCCGATATTCCCCACCACAAACACATGCTCCTGATGATGCTTCATAATCTCTCCCACCAGCGCGGTGGTAGTGGTTTTCCCGTTGGTGCCGGTGATAGCCAGCACATCCCCCCGGCTGTTCTCATAGGCCAGTTCCACTTCTCCCCAAATAGGGATCCCGGCTTGGCGGATCTGCTCCACCTCCGGAAGATCCGTGGGAACGCCGGGGCTTAATACTGCCAGAGTAATCCCCTCCAGCACCCGGCTGTCCATTTTCCCGATAAAGATCCGGGCCCGGCTGCCCTCCGGCAGCTTTGCCCGGACCTGTTCTTCTTTCACCTTTTCATTTCCGTCGTACAGCAAAGGGCAGGCGCCGACCCGCTCCAGCAGCCCTGCGGCGCCGATGCCGCTGAGCCCGGTGCCGAACACCAGAACCTTTTTATCTTTCCATTCCATCTGTTCTTCCTCTTATTTTCTGTATGTTTCCTTACTGCAGCCCCATCATGGCAATCAGGCACAGGAAGGCGGTAATCACGGTAAACACTGTCACGATCCGGGTCTCCGACCATCCGCACAGCTCAAAATGGTGGTGGATGGGGGCCATCTTAAAGAAACGCTTTCCCCCGGTCTTTTTAAAGTATGTCACCTGAATCATCACGGACAGCACCTCCACCAGGTAGATCAGTCCTATGATGAGGATAAATACGGGAAGCTTCATCATATAGGCGGATCCGGCCACAAAGCCTCCCAGGGCCAGGGAACCCGTATCCCCCATAAATACCTTCGCGGGGTGGACATTAAACAGCAGAAAGCCCAGAAGCGCTCCCAGCACCGCAGCGGTGATAGGTTCGATCTCCCCGCCCAGCACAATAGAGGCCACGGTAAAAAAGACCGCTACCATGGAGGTGACCCCGGTGGCCAGCCCGTCCAGCCCGTCCGTAAAGTTTACGCCGTTTACCGTGCCGATCACCACAAAATAGCACAGGGGGGTGGCCAGAATTTTCACCCACTGGCCGGACAGCACATAGCCGTCCGTAAAGGGAATCAGCAGTTCCAGACAGGAGCTGTCCATCACCCAGAT
>DVOS01000058.1 GCA_018713435.1 Candidatus Merdiplasma excrementigallinarum | reverse complement strand
ATTGCCGCCAAGAATCCGGATCCGGAAGAGGTAAAATATGAGATCTCCGATTTCCTCTATCATGTGATGGTTCTGATGGTGGAGCGGGGCGTAACCTGGGAAGAAATTGTCAGGGAACTGGCCGACAGATAAAAATACGCGGGAAAATGTGAGGAATAGGAAATGAGTGAAAAAAGGCCGTCAGGAGATTTGACAGAAGGACCGATTTTCAAAGTGCTCTCCAGGCTGGCGCTGCCGATTATGGCATCTTCTTTTTTATCAACCGCCTACAATATTACAGATATGGCCTGGATTGGAATGCTGGGGGCGGACGCCGTGGCCGGCGTGGGCGTAGGCGGCATGTATTCCTGGCTGTCCCAGGGATTATCCGCTCTTACCCGTATGGGCGGGCAGGTTTACGTGGCCCAGAGTCTGGGCCGGGGACAGAGACGGGAGGCTGGCCATTACGCTAGGGCCGCCGTTCAGATGGTGATCGGCTTCGGACTGCTTTTCGGGCTGATCAGCCTGCTTTTTACCGGCCCTCTGGTGGGCTTTTTCGGGATTGAGGACGCCGTTACGGTGGGATATGCCAGGGTGTATATGAAAATCACCTGCGGCTTGATCCTGTTTTCCTATATCAATTATACGCTGACAGGACTCTTTACCGCCCAGGGCGATTCCAAAACGCCCCTGAAGGCCAACGCGCTGGGCCTTCTGGTAAATATGGTTTTTGATCCGGTGCTGATACTCGGCGTGGGCCCCTTCCCCCGAATGGAAGTGGCCGGAGCGGCCGTCGCCACGGTAGGAGCTCAGGCGGTGGTCATGCTGGTGATGGTCTGGGAAATCATAAAGCCGGTAAAAAAAGAAAAAGCGGAAAGGCCAAATGTGCTGCGGGGAGCGGGGCTGTTTCGCCCTTCTCCCGCCGGATACTACCGGGATGTGCTTCGCATGGGAGTTCCCACGGCTCTTCAGACTTCCGTTTACTGCCTGATTTCCATGGTTCTTACCAGAATGGTGGCGGTTTTCGGATCCGGAGCGGTGGCGGTCCAGCGGGTAGGGGGTCAGATCGAATCCATCTGCTGGAACGCGGCGGAGGGCTTCGGCACGGCCATGAACGCTTTTGTGGGACAGAATTTCGGCGCGGCGAAAACCGGAAGAATGAGGACGGGATACAGAATTTCCCTTATGATGGTGCTGTCCCTGGGGACGGCGGTTACCCTTGCCTTCCTGCTGTTTCCGGTTCCCATTTCCAGGCTGTTTTTCCATGAGACGGATGTGATTGCCATCTCGGCAGGGTATCTGATGATTGTGGGCTTAAGCGAGCCGTTTATGGCGGTGGAGCTGATGTCGGAGGGGGCCATTGCAGGACTGGGAAAAACAAAGCTGTGCAGCGCCATCAGCGTGACCCTGACGGGAATGCGTATCCCGTTGGCGTGGCTGCTTGGCGGCACAGCTCTGGGTCTGAACGGAATCTGGTGGGCCCTGACTCTGTCCAGCGTATGCAAAGGCATTGTCTTTTACTTTACCTTCCGCCGGGAATGCGTCCGGTCGGAACGAATGCTGAGAGGAAAATAGTGTTACAGCGTCAGCAGAAAATTCAGGGAGCCGGAAGGATTCTCGGTTCCCTTTTCCAGCAGGGTGATCAGTCCCCGCATGGTTTCCTCCGTTTCCTCCTGAGAGGAGGGCACCAGGGTATTGTCCAGCTTTACGGTAAGAATAATCAGGACAATCTCGGCAAGGGCCTCCGGATAGTCGAAATGGATCTGCCCGTCCTGAATCCCCTGGGTAATAATTTTGGCAAGAACCGGTTTGAGTTCCGCGATAAGATGGGAAATATATTTCTGATGGAGAAAAGCTGTCTCCTGAGCCCCGGACATATGTGCCGGGGCTTTTTGACTGCGAAATTCCGTGGAGGAACGGCGGCAGGCCTGAAAAATCATGGCCATTCTGGTAAAAGGAGACACCTGGGTCTGAGCCGCCAGATTCTTGGCAATTTCCAGAGGCTGCTCATAATTCCTGGAAACCAGGGCTTCCAGAATCGCGTCTTTAGAGGGGAAATAATAATAAATGCTCCCTTTTCCGATCCCGGCTGTCTGGGCAATTTCACTGACGGAGATGTCCTGGATATCTTTTTCCTCCAGAAGTGTCTGGAGAGAATCTAAAATCTGATGGTACTTGGCGTTGTTTGGCATATCAGTCTCGTTTCCTTCCCTGTCTTCTTTCTGTCTTTGGCATCCTATTATAGCACACTGTTCATGGGAAATGTTCACAGAATTTCTGAATTTTTTTGACGAAAATTAGGGAGAGAAGTATATTGACCGACGGTCGAACAAGTGATATTCTAACCATGAAAATAAGTCGACCGGTAGTCGAAAAAGAAAAATGGAGGTTTTTTCATGACGTATGCGGAGTTTTTCTCCAAAATCAGGGGAGAGTTTATGGGAGCGGATGTAAGCGATATTCAGGAGCATCTGGCCTACCAGTTCAACATTGTGGGAGAAGCGGAAGGTATTTTTTATGTAGAGGTAAAGGACGGCAAACTGTATGTAGAGCCCTATGAGTACTTTGACCGGGATGTGATCTTTACCAGCAGCGCGGAGACACTGCAGAAGATTGCCGACGGGAAACTGGATCCGGTGCTGGCCTTTACACTGCAGAAGCTGAAAGTGGAGGGAAACATAGACAAAGCCCTTCGGTTTAAAGAACTGGTTGAGGCAAAGCGGGGTTCCGGAAAGAAATAGTGAAAAGACTGACATTCTTTATATAGAAGCGGAACGGAGGAATTATATGGGAAAAATCGGGAAGGCGGCGGCAGCGCTGCTGGGACTCCTGGCCATCTCAGAAGCCGGCAGCAGCGCCTATTTTTACCGCCGCACCATGAAAAGGAATAAGGCCAAAGTAGAGCGGACTATGAAAATGGCCGGTACGGACTGGACCCAGTATATGCCGCTGATGGAAGAGCGGAAGGAATTTATGCTGGCGCAGCCCCATGAGGATGTATGGATTACATCCGGCGACGGCCTGAAGCTTCACGGCACCTTTTTTCCAAATGGAGGCGCCAAAAAGGCGGTGATCTGCTTTCACGGGTATACCAGCCAGGGAATGAGCGATTACATCGGTCTGTCCCACTATTATCTGGAGCATGGGTTTGCCATGCTGCTGGTGGATGAGAGAGCCCACGGACAGAGCGAGGGAACCTATATCGGATTTGGATGTCTGGACCGGCTGGATGCGCTGAAATGGATACAGTGGATTATGGATACCATAGGAGAAGACGTTTCCCTGATGCTGCACGGAATTTCCATGGGCGGGGCTACTGTGCTGATGACCAGCGGTCTTAAGCTGCCCGGTTCTGTAAAAGGGATTATTTCTGACTGTGGCTTTACCTCCCCCAAATACGTGTTTACCCATGTGCTTCATTCCATGTACCATCTGCCGGCTTTTCCCATGATTCAGATTGCGGATCTGGTAAACAGAAAGAAAGCGGGCTACGGGCTGGATGAGTGCAATGCCGCCAGAGAGGTGCAAAAAGCCACGGTACCTATTCTTCTGATACACGGAAGCAATGATACTTTTGTTCCCTGCAGCATGTGCGAGGAAATATATGAGAACTGCCGGTCGCCGAAAAAGAAGCTGATTGTGACAGGCGCTGCCCATGCGGAAAGCTATTATAAAGACATGAAAGCTTATGAGGCTGCCCTGGATGAATTTATCGGAGGTGTGATCAAATGATGAGACAAAGAAAGGGATATAAGGTCTATCCCCTGACCGTTGCCCAGAAATTTCATTTCTTCTATATGGACTTCTGTCCTAAGAAAGAAGTATTAAATATCGGCACCAGCCTGACCATCGACACAGAGATTGACTGGCCGGTGTTAAAGGACGCCATTTACCAGGCTTACAGCCGCTGCGAGTCTATGCGCCTTCGGTTTGTGAAGGATAAAAAGGACGGGACCTGGTACCAGTATGTGGTAGACAAAGAGGAACGGGATATTGAGTTTGTGGATTTCTCCGGCGTTACCATGGAGGAAGCCCACGCCACCATGCAGAAGTGGACGCAGGTTCCCTTTACCAAACAGGACGCTCCCTTAAACCGGGTAGTGATGATTCATATGCCGGACGGCTACAACGGCCTCTACCTGCTTTTAGACCACAGAACCATGGATGCCCAGTCCCTGATCTGCTTTGTGAAAGACGTGATTGAAATTTACTGCAGCGCCAAATATGAGGGGGTTCCCTATCCCAAGGATATGGCTTCCTATATTGAACAGATTCAGCGGGATCTGGAGTATGAGAACGGAAGTCGGGCCCAGGCAAAAGACAGGGAATACTTTGAGAAGATTATCCGTTCTTCCGAACCGATCTTTAACGGCATCCAGGGTCCCATGCTGCTGGAAAATGAAAGAAAGCGCCGTCACAATCCCAATCTGCGGGCAGCCATCAATGTTTCTGATTCGGTAGATTCAGCTCTGGACATTTTTCATCTGGAGGAGGAGCCTACCAGGCGGCTGATGGATTTCTGCGAGAAATACCATGTATCCCTGGTATGCCTGCTGCTGATGGGGCTGCGGACCTACTTCCAGAAAATGAACGGAAATGACGATGTTTCCATCAACACAGCCATTGCCAGAAGAGCGACCCTGAAAGAGAAAAAATCCGGAGGTACCAGGATCCATTCTTTCCCCTTCCGCACCATTATCTCCGAGGACAAGACCTTCCTGGAGGGAATTTACGCTATCCGGGATCTGCAGAATCAGTATTTCCGTCATGCCAACTACGATCCGGTAGAATACTTTGCCACCAGGGCAAAGGCATGGCCCAACGATCCGGGACTGACCTATGAGCCCATGTCCCTGACCTACCAGCCCATGACGCTGAAGGAGAACGGACTGACAGATCTGGGGGACATCAAATACAAAACTGTCTGGTATCCCAACGGCGCCACGACCCAGGCCATGTATCTGACCGTGATGCACCGGCCGGAAGACAACGGGCTGGACTTTAATTTTGAGCATCAGGTAAAAGCAGTTTCCAGAGAGCAGCTGGAGTACCTGTACTACTATCTGTGCAAGATTATGTTCAAGGGAATTGAGAACCCGGATCTTTCCGTGGGCGATATTATAAAACTGGTATAATTAGATCAACAGAAAGGAAGAAGTCAAAATGTTTGAGCAGTTAGTCAATACGATTTGCAATTATGTGGAAGTGGAGCCGGAAGATATTCATCCCGAATCCAGATTTATGGAAGATCTGGGATTTACCTCCTTTGATTTTATGAGTATGCTGGGAGAACTGGAGGATGAGTTTGAAGTGGAGATCGACCAGGCAAGAGCAGCCAATATCAGAACTGTCCAGGAAGCGGCAGATTATCTCCAGGAGCTGAGAGAGGAACAGTAAACAGGTTGGGCGGCCGCGGCGGACTGCGGCAGAAAAAGGAGCGGAAAATGATTTGCAGTACAATAGGGGAGATCCTGGATTACGCGGCAGAACGGTTCGGCACAGGTGACGCCCTTCGCTACAAAGTAAAAAAGGATACCATTGAATCTAAGTCTTACCGGGAACTGAAGAGCGACAGCGAACGCTTTTCCAGACTGCTGGATGAGCTGGGAGAGAAGGAGGGAAGCCATATTGCCGTGACCGGCATGACTTCCTACTCCTGGCTGGTCACCTATCTGGGGACAGTCTGCAGCGGCAGGGTGGCGGTGCCTCTGGATGTGTCTCTTCCTGCCGGGGATATGTGTGAATTAATTGACCGGGCCGATGTGACCGTTCTTGTGCTGGACCAGCTTCGGCAGGATGTGGCGGCCATGGTGAAGGAGAAATGTCCCAAGGTGCGCCATGTGATCATCATGAACGAGAAACAGAGGCAGGAGGGGGATCTGTATTTCGATGATCTGCTGAGAGGGCAGACAGACGGTTACAGCTTTTCACCGGATCCCGACAGCCTGTGCACCATTATGTTTACTTCCGGTACCACGGGAAAGAGCAAGGGCGTGATGCTGACCCACAGAAATATGGCGGAAAATGCTACCTGCCTGGATATGAAGCTTCCGGAGAGAAGCGTTGTGCTGACGGTTCTTCCCATCCACCATGCCTACTGTCTGAGCATGGATATATTAAAGGGATTTTCTCTGGGGGCCATCCTCTGCATCAATGATTCTCTTCTGCGAGTGGCCAAAAATATTAAGCTGTTTCAGCCGAATATGATCCTTATGGTGCCTTTAATGATTGAAACCATGGCCAGAAAACTGGAGGATGCGGCGGGGCTTCCCCCCGAACTGGTAAGAAAGGAAGTGTTCGGGGAAAACCTGACCACGATTTTCAGCGGAGGTGCCTACCTGAACCCGGCCCTGATCGACCTGTTTGAGAAATATGGGATCACAATCCAGCAGGGATACGGCATGACAGAGTGCTCTCCTGTGATCAGCACCAACTTAAGCTGGAACATCCGGAAAGATTCCGTGGGACAGCTGATGCCCAACTGCCAGGCAAAATCTGTGGACGGCGAGCTGTGGGTGAAAGGCAGCAGCGTTATGATGGGATACTATAAGATGCCGGAGGAGACAGCCGAGGCTCTGGAGGACGGCTGGCTGAAGACGGGAGATCTGGGGTATGTGGATCAGGATAACTTCGTGTATCTCACCGGCCGGAAGAAGAATCTGATTATCACCAAAAACGGAGAAAATGTTTCCCCGGAGGAACTGGAAAATAAAATCGGGGAGAACCGGCTGGTGCTGGAGGTGCTGGTGCGGGAAAACGAGGGCATGATCGAGGCGGAGATCTTTCCGGACTATGAGTACGCCAAAAAGCAGGGAATCGAAGATATGCGGGCCGCCCTGCAAAAGATAATTGATCAGTACAATCTGAACGCCCCTGCCTATAAGAAGGTTTACCGCCTGAAGGTAAGGGAGACAGAGTTTGA
>DVOS01000006.1 GCA_018713435.1 Candidatus Merdiplasma excrementigallinarum | reverse complement strand
CAAAAGGGCAGGAGTATGGGCCGCTTTGTATTCAGCTGTTCGAAGGAGAGCTTACCGGCATTCTTACGGATGACTTCTTCGATAAAGAACGGCTGATCGATTTATTTTGCGGCAAAATCCAGAATATGCGGGGCTTTTTTTATTTAAAAGAAACGTTTGTTCCCTCGGATGAACAGATAAAAGTTATAAAAAAAATTCATTCTGAGTGGATTTCCGTGATATCCGGACACTCCAGGCTGTTTGAGGAACTATCCATCGTGGAAAACATTTTTTTCCCGCATTTCTTGTTTAAATCGAAACGATTAAATAAAATTGTGCAGGAATTGTTTCTCTTTTTTCAATTAAATATTCCGCTGAATAAGCGAGTGGAAAATTTGACTTTACTGGAACGGATTGAAATAGAACTGCTTCATGCGGTTGTATGCAGGCATAAGTTGATTATTATTTCTGATATTAATAAATCTCTGAAAAAAAATGAGATCCTTTTCCTGAACAGCCTGTATGAACGGCTTATTCAGATGGGATTTACGATTTGCCTTATAGAATCGTTAACAGATGTAACAATGGACATGCTCAAATATTTTTCACTGCTCAGAAGAGGGAAAACGGTGGGATGCGGCTACAGAGGAGAGTATTCCTATGGGGAAGCGTATACTCTTTTAAATGCTTCCTATCAGGTGGAAGAGTACCAGAACTTATTAAAAAAGAAGGAGAGAAAATTCTATAAAAACAGAAATTTTAAAATACTGGAATGTGACAGAATAGCCGGCAAATGGATCCGGGAAATTTCTTTTTCGGTTAACCAGGGCGAGATTGTACAGATTGTCTGCCGGAAGCATGATGTATATACAGAACTGACTAGAATACTGACGGGAGAAATACCGGCTGTATTTGGGGAAATATATTTTGAGGGCAGTCCGGCGGAATGCCAGGATATAAAAACATGCGTAAAAAAATGGGAAATCGGATGCGTAGATACAAGTGTCGGCAGTATTTTTACGAATAAAACAATATGGGAGAATATCTGCTATCCCCTGAGTCTGAAAATTCCGTTTTTTTATGTGCATAAAAAATATTTGAAAGCTGTCAAAGATTATATCAAAGATACTGTGCCGGAGATAGATCTTCATACGGAGGTATGCTTCCTCACTATGGAACAGATCATTTGGATCTCTATCTGTAAGTGGGTGCTAAGCAAACCCAAATTATTCCTGTTTTTTGTTCCGGCCACTACAGGAATAGACAACCTGGATTTTGTAACAGAAAAACTGCTGATCGAATTAAAAATATACGGGATTCCGATTTTAATTGTAACCGAGCAGCATGAAATCACTACAGAGATAACCGATGAGGTAATCATAATTTAACAGAGAAAAATCAGACTATAGATGCAGGAAAATACTAAAAAAGTAATTTTAAATAAAAAATTCCAATAAAAAACTGAATAATTGGTTAATCTGTTTCTGCTATAGGTGTTATAATTGCAATGTAACAGATAGAAATACACAGTTCAGATTTTTGGAGGAAAAGATAAATGAATACTTTAAAAGCTGAAAAAAGAAGCAGAGACATTAAGGCAAAGAAATTAAGACGGGAAGGGTATGTGACCGGCAATATCTTCGGAAGAGATATGGAAGAGTCCGTTATGATCAAGATGGATAAATCCGAAGTGGACCGGGTCTTAAAGACCAGCGGAAAGGGAAGCAGAATTAACCTGGAAGTGGAGGGAACGCCCTACAATGTGCTGATTAAGGATATTGACTATAATCCCATGAAGCGGCAGATCAATGAGATTGATTTCCAGGCGCTGGTAAGCAATGAGAAGATTCATTCCGTGGCCACAGTCATTCCCATGAACCATGAGAAGATTGCCGACGGTGTGTTCCAGCTGCTGCTGGAGGAAGTGGCTTTTAAAGCTCTGCCGGATGCCCTGGTAGAGAAGGTAGAGTTTGACGCGGGCCATATGAAGGCAGGGGACGCTGTTAAAGTGAAAGACCTGTCCATTTGGGCGGATCCGAATGTGGAAGTGCTGACAGATCTGGAAACGGTAGTGGCAGTTGTGTCCGAAGTGCACAACCGTGCAGCAGAGGATGAGGCTGCGGAGGAGACAGAAGAAGCCTGATCATTTTTTTGAACCGGCAAACCCGGAAGGGTGAGAGGCGGAAGGAAATTCCGCTTTTCCCCTTCCGGGTTTTTTTGCGGGATGGTATACTCTTCTTAAGATAAGTTACAGCGAGGAGAGAAGGGTATGAAAGAAAAAGGGAAAGCGGCCATTGTGGCCTGTTCCAACGGGCTGTCCGGGGAGAGCCGGCCAAAGATAGAGGAACTGAAAGTCAGACTGAAGGAAATGGGACTGCTGCCGGTGGAGATGGGACCTCTTTACCGGAAAGATACTCTGTGGAGCGGGACCGCCAAAGAGCGGGCAAAAGCCCTGATGGACTGTTACCGGGACCCGGATATCCGATGGGTGTTTGACGTATCAGGGGGAGATCTGGCAAATGAGATTCTTCCCTGGCTGGATTTTGAGCGGATCAAAGCAGAAGAAAAAACGTTCTGGGGGTACAGCGATCTGACCACCATCGTGAACGCTATCTTTGCCAAAACAGGCAGGCCCGCCGTACTCTATCAGGTCAGAAACCTGGTGGGTTCCATGGGGGAGACGCAGAGAAAACGGTTTCGGGAAGCGCTTTCGGGAGAGAGCGGGGAGCTGTTTCGGATACCCTGCCGCTTTCTGCGGGGAGAGAAACTGGAAGGAAGGGCGGTGGGAGGCAATATCCGGTGCCTGCTGAAGCTGGCGGGAACGCCCTTCTGGCCGGATATGAACGGTAAAGTGCTTCTGCTGGAGGCTCTGGGAGGAACAGAGGCTCAGATGGCAGCCTATTTAAGCCAGCTGGGACAGATGGGGGTGTGGGATCAGGTAAGCGGTGTGCTTCTGGGAACCTTTACCCAGCTGGAAAAACAGGGGTGCCGCCCTTCCATGGAAGAACTGGTGCTGGAGCGGGCTGCGCGCGGCAGCGGGGAAGCGCTGCCGGTGGCCCAAACCCGGGAGGTAGGGCACGGAGAAGATTCCCGGGCGGTGATAATCGGAAAAGAAATTTGCTGCGGCAGGGAGGATTCTGTATGACGATGCGGGAAGAAGCGGAGGAGATGATCCGCAGGGCGATCCGGGATGTACAGCCCGACGAGGCGGTGAACGCGGCGCTGCGGAATTTAGAGCTTCCGGAGGGAAGAGTGGTGGCAGTCGCTTTCGGAAAAGCCGCCTGGCAGATGGCAAAAGCAGCTTCCGACGCGCTGGGGGATAAGCTGGAAGAAGGAATTGTGATTACCAAGTACGGACATTCCCGGGGAGAGATACCGGGATTTCAGATTTTTGAAGCCGGCCATCCTGTGCCGGACGGGAATTCTTTTCAGGCCACTGCCCGGGCGGTGGAACTGACAGAAAGTCTGACAGCGCAGGATCTGGTTCTGCTGCTGATCTCAGGTGGCGGGTCGGCGCTGTTTGAACTGCCCCTTTGTTCAGAGGAAGATCTCCGGGATGTGACAAAACAGCTTCTGGCCTGCGGCGCTTCCATCGGGGAAATCAACATGATCCGCAAGCGGCTCTCCCGTGTGAAGGGAGGACGGTTTGCCCGGATGTGCCTTCCCGCCCGGGTGTTCGCGGTAGTCCTCTCCGATGTGCTGGGAGACCGGCTGGATATGATTGCCTCCGGGCCTGCCTGGGGGGATCCCACAACCTGCGCCATGTGCCGGCAGATTGTGGAAAAATACGGACTTGAGATTTCTGAGGATGTGAGAAGGCTTCTGGATGCGGAGACCCCCAAGCGGTGTGAGAATGTGACGGCCAGGGTTACGGGCAGCGTGCGGGAACTGTGCGCCTCCCTGGAGCGGTCCTGCCGGGAATTCGGATATGAGCCCCGCCTGCTTACCGCCAGCCTGGACTGCGAGGCGAAAGAGGCAGGCGCTTTTCTGGCGGCCATAGCCAGGGATCATCAGGAAGAAGGAAAATCTGTGGCCTACATCGCCGGCGGGGAGACGGTGGTGAGGCTGACGGGAAAGGGCCTAGGAGGAAGAAACCAGGAGCTGGCCCTGGCGGCTGCGGCAGGGATTGGGGGACTGCGGGATACGGCTGTTTTTTCCGTGGGATCGGACGGAACCGACGGGCCCACGGATGCCGCCGGCGGCTATGTGGACGAAAATACGGCAATGCGGCTGGAAGAGCAGGGGATTTCCATTGCCCGCCTGCTGCGGGAAAATGATTCCTATCACGGGCTGGAGCAGTGCGAAGGCCTGATCCGGACAGGCCCTACCGGGACGAACGTAAATGACGCGGCCTGCCTGCTGATTCGCAGAAAATAAGCGGAAATGCTTTACATTTTTCTGCCTGTCTTTTATACTTTTAAAAAGAAAAAGACGGGGACGCCTTTTGGCAGGAAATGAAAAACAGACGGGGTGAAAGTATGAGAGATGACATTAAAACTCCGGACTATTACCTGGAGAATATGCCTCTGGCTTACTGCACTGTTAAAGTTGTAAAGGATAAGAACGGAAAAGCGTCGGATCTGGAGATTATCTATTCCAATAAAGCCCACAGAAAAATGGAGGGAGTTCAGTCCGATACGCTGACAGGGAAAAGAATTTCCCAGATGTTTAAGGAAGAATACCGGAAATGGATGCCTTATTTTGCCGATACGGCCAGTTCCGGAACCGCCCATACGATCAGCCATTATATGAGCAGGATGGACCGGCATTTCCTGCTTTGCATGTATCAGCTGGAAGAGGGGATATGCGGCTGCGTGTTTCAGGATATTACGCCTGGATACGGCAGCCGGGACAAGACGATGCAGGATCATGAAAAACTGGATTTCCTTCTGGGCACCACAACGGATCTGGTGTTTGAATATAATTCCAGGACAGATATGCTGACGCTGGTGGGCGGAGGGTACTCCAGGGGAGACCGGCGGATGATAACCGGTTTTCCCCAGGGGCTGTTTGAAGAAGGGATCCTCCGCAGGAAGGATGAGGCCAGGCTTCGCACGGAGGTGGACAAGCTGGACGGCCGCCGCCAGAATATCCAGTTTGATATTCAGGCCTGCCTGAGCGGAGACGGGACGTACAGATGGTATACGGTGAACTGCTCTGAATACGCGGAGCGTTTTACAGGGTACCGGTGTGTGGTAGGATGGATCAAAGATATTGAGCAGCAGAGACAGAACCGGAAAATGCTGGAAAAGGACGCCATGTATGATTCCCTGACAGATATCTATAATATGAAGACAGGAAAAGATCTGGTGGCAGAATGGATCAGGCAGAAAAAGCCCTCTTCCTCCCACATTATGTTTCTGATGGATCTGGACAATTTTAAAAATGTAAACGATACGTACGGACACCACAGAGGAGATGAGGTGCTTCAGCAGTTTGCCCGGATTGTAAAAGGCGTATTCCGGGAGAATGATATCGTCTACCGGATGGGGGGAGACGAATTTATCGGCTTTACGAAAAATGTAAGCATGCCGGAACAGGCTGTTGAGAGAATTATGAAAAGCCTTTATCAGAAAATGGAGAAGGAGAGCGGTCTGGGGGTCAGCTGCAGCGTGGGCGTTTTTGTGACAGACAGGGTCTGTTCCTACCAGCATCTGTACAGAATGGCGGATCAGGCTTTATATGAGGCCAAGAGGGCCGGGAAAAACCGGTATCAGATCATCCGGGAATATGAACAGCCGGAAGAAACGTCTCCGTAAAAACGGTCTTTGCAAAAACGGAATTTTACACAGATTTTACAAAACCTGTTCTGTGGATTTTACCTGCATGTGCTATCTTTTACAGATACGGCATCTGTTTTGTAAAGAGGAGAGAGACATGGCTTGTATTTATATTGTAGAAGATGATACGGATATCAGAGAGATAGAGACCATCGCCCTGCGCAACAGCGGCCATACGGTGGCGGATTTTGACAGCGGAAGAGCTTTTTTCCATAAGGTAGAAGAGAAGGTACCGGATCTGGCCCTTCTGGATATTATGCTGCCGGATATGGACGGCTATGAGATTGTCAAGAAGCTGCGCTCCAATCCGGGGACAAAGCGCCTCCCGGTGATTATGGTGACAGCCAAGACAACGGAGATCGACATGATCAAGGGGCTGGATATAGGAGCGGATGACTACATTAAAAAGCCCTTTTCGGTTATGGAGCTGATTACCCGGGTGAAGGCGGTGCTGCGCCGGACCATGGAGCAGGATGACAGCAAGTTCCTTTCCCTGGGGGAAGTGTTCCTGGACAATGAGCGGCACATGGTGTACGTAAATGACCAGGCGGTGGAGCTGACCTTTAAGGAATACGAACTGCTGAAGCTTCTTATGGGAAACAGCGGCATTGTGATGACCCGGGAGATGATTATGCACCGGGTATGGGGGACAGAATTCGAAGGAGAATCCCGGACTGTAGATATGCACATTAAAACCCTGCGGCAGAAGCTGGGAGCCAGCGGCGCCCGGATTAAGACGGTGCGCAATGTAGGCTATGTGATGGAATAAGGGCCGGACGGGAGGCAGCTTCATGAAACGGAAAATCAATAAACAGCTGATTGGAATCGCTGTTGTGGGGATCCTGGCTACCATGCTTCTCATGACAGCGGTATTTTATGACCTGTTTCGCAGACAGGTGGAGGACGATCTGAAAATCAACGCCTATATTCTGAAAAATACAGGCATTTTCCTGCAGGATCATTCGGATGAGATCAGCCTGCATATGGAGAATCTCCGGATTACCTGGATCGATGAATCGGGAGACGTGCTCTACGATGATGATGTGGACGCGGATGAGATGGAAAACCATGCAGACCGGCCGGAGGTGGAGGAAGCCTTTGCCGACGGGGAAGGGAAGGCCATCCGCACTTCCAGCACGCTGGGCCGGAGCACCTATTATTACGCGATCCGGCTGGAGGACGGTTCCGTGCTGCGGGTGGCCAGGGAGGCCAACAATATGTTCAGCGTCTTTCAGAGCGCCCTGCCCAGTATTCTTGTGATCACGGCGGTAATGGTGGTGCTCTGCATTTTCCTGGCCCGTTTTCTGACAGGAAAGCTGATACAGCCCATTGAGCAGATGGCGGTGGATATGAAGGACGGCACCATCAAGCCGGTGTACCGGGAACTGGTGCCTTTCGCCAATACCATCCGGGCCCAGCATGAGAACATACTGAAGAACGCCAAGATGCGGCAGGATTTTACAGCCAATGTGTCCCATGAACTGAAGACGCCTCTGACAGCCATCTCCGGCTATGCGGAGCTGATGGAAAACGGTATCGCCAGAGGGCCGGAGGTGGCTCGCTTTTCCGCGGAGATCCGGAAAAATGCCAGCCGGCTGCTGTCTCTGATTAATGATATTATCCGCCTTTCCGAGATGGACAACATGGAGGACGCAGTTACCTTTGAGCAGGTGGATCTGTATGAGGTGGCCTGCAAATGCGCGGACACGCTTCGGGTAAACGCCAGAAAGCATGACGTTTCCTTTGCCCTGCAGGGGGAACCGGTGATGATCCGGGCCAACCGGGAGATGGTGATTGAACTGGTGAATAACCTGTGCGACAATGCCATCCGCTACAACGAAAAGAACGGCTGGGTGGCCGTGACAGTAAAGAAGAACGGGGATAAAGGAGTGCTGGTGGTGGAAGATAACGGAATCGGAATCCCCAAGGACCATCAGGACCGGATTTTTGAGCGCTTCTACCGGGTGGACAAAAGCCGCTCCAAACAGACGGGGGGAACAGGCCTGGGCCTTGCCATCGTTAAGCATATTGTGATGCTTCACGACGCCAGCCTGGAACTGGTGAGCGACGAGGGAAAAGGAACCAGGATTACCGTTGCCTTTTAAGGGGAAGCCGGAAGAAAGAGATGGACAAAAGGATATTTCTGTAGGATAATGAGAGAGGGAACCATCCCGCCAATATGATGAAAGAGAGGTATTATCTATGCCGGAATTAAAGGGAAGCAAGACGGAGAAGAATCTGATGACTGCCTTTGCGGGAGAGTCACAGGCAAGAAACAAGTACACCTATTACGCGTCCAAGGCCAGAAAGGACGGATATGTACAGATCGCCAATATCTTTGAGGAGACGGCCAACAACGAGAAAGAGCATGCCAAGATGTGGTTCAAGCTGCTGAACGGAGGGATCGGCTCTACCGCTGAGAACCTGCGGGACGCCGCAGCGGGGGAAAACTACGAGTGGACAGATATGTACGCTTCTTTCGCGAAGGAAGCCAGAGAGGAAGGCTTCGAGGAGATCGCCAGACAGTTTGAGGGTGTGGCAGCTATCGAGAAAGAGCATGAAGAGCGGTATCTGAAGCTGCTGGCCAATGTGGAAGGCGGTCTGGTATTCAGCCGGGATGAGGATATGATCTGGCAGTGCTCCAACTGCGGTCATGTGTGCGTTGGGAAAAAAGCGCCGGAGGTATGTCCGGTATGCGCCCATCCCCAGAGCTATTTTGAACTGAAGAAAGCCAACTACTGATAACGGAATTCTTTCCGTTCCCCTTACAAAAATGTAAGGAAATCCAAGGGAAATGTAAGCCTGCCCTATGGCGGCCCATTTCCCTTCTTTGCTATGATACCGGAAGAAAAGAAAGCTGCAGACTCCGGTATGGAGGGAAAGGGAATGGAAAGAGCGATGAAAATCCGAAAAAAAATAGCAAAACTGTGTCTGCTGCTTCTGGCAGCGGGGATCTGCCTGCTGGCTGCGGCAGGGATTGTGCTGGGAGTAGAGGGTTATGCCCTGTACAAAAACGGCGTGGAGGAGAGTCCGGTGGCGGAGAAGCTGAGGGAGGCGCAGGAAGACGAGGACTTTGTGCCTTTTGAGAAACTTTTGAGTGGTATGTGAATACGATTTATTTTGGAAGCGGATACTATGGTATCAGGGATGCCGCCAGAGGATATTTCGGGAAAGAACCGGAGGAACTGAGCGACGGTGAAGCCGTGCTGCTGGCAGGGCTTCCCAATGCGCCTTCTGTGTATGGCAGCAATATCTGTTCCAGTCTGACCGGCCGGCGGACGCGGCAGGTGGCGGACCAGATGGCAGCCTGCGGGATGCTTTCCCGGCAGGAAGCGGAAAAACTCTGTGCCGATATAGGTGACTTTGTCACAGAAAAAAGAGAGAAAACAGAGTATGATGGGACCAGATGAAGGGATAAACCCCATCGGATCAAGATAATAGGATAAAAGAAAGCGGAGGTATAGACTATGTCAGTGATAGAGATTACAAAAAATAACTTTGACCAGGAAGTGATGCAGAGTGAAAAACCGGTGCTGCTGGACTTCTGGGCGGCCTGGTGCGGTCCCTGCAAGATGCTCTCTCCCGTGGTGGATGAGATTGCCGGCGAGCATCCGGAGATAAAAGTAGGCAAGGTAAATGTGGATGAGGAGCAGGAACTGGCCGCCAGGTTCGGCGTAATGAGCATTCCCTCCCTGTTCGTTATGAAGCAGGGGAAAGTGGCAAATCAGTCGGTGGGCGTACAGCCCAAACAGCGGATCCTGGATATGCTGGGTTAAAACGTCTCACCCGGCGGACCGGGAAGATACTGAGGAGAAGCGATGGAAAAAATCTATGATGTGGTTGTGATCGGGGGAGGCCCGGGGGGCTATACGGCCGCCATGTACGCCGCCAGAGCCGGGCTGGATACCCTGGTGCTGGAGAAGCTGACTGCCGGAGGGCAGATGACAGAAACGCTGCAGATCGACAATTATCCGGGGTTTGAGGAAGGCATCGACGGGATTACCCTGGGAGAAAAGATGCAGGCCGGAGCGGAGCGCTTCGGGGTAGAAACCAGAATGGCGGAAGTTGTCCGGGCTAAGCTGGCAGGAAATGTGAAAACCCTGGAAACAGATTTGGGAACCGTGTACGCGAAGGCTGTGATTATAGCCACCGGAGCCAGACACAGACATCTGGGGCTGGAGGAGGAAGAACAGCTGGTGGGACGGGGCGTGGGATACTGCGCGGCCTGTGACGGCATGTTTTATAAAGACAAAATTGTGGCAGTGGTGGGAGGCGGGAATTCCGCGGCCGCGGACGCCATGCTGCTGTCCCGGGTTGCCCGCAAAGTATACCTGATACACCGCAGGGACAGCCTGCGGGCTTCAAAAGTATACCATGATCCCCTGATGAAGGCGGAGAGAGTGGAATTTCTCTGGAATACTACGGTGAGCGGCCTGATTCATACAGAAAAGCTTACCGGAGTAAACCTGAAAAACGTGCAGACGGGCGAGGAGAGCGACCTGGCTCTGGACGGGCTGTTTATCAGCATCGGCAGAGCGCCGGAAACGGGATTGTTTGCCGGACAGATTGCCCTGGATGCCCAGGGATACATTGCGGCGGATGAGACCACCCGAACCAGCCTGCCGGGCGTGTTTGCCGTGGGAGACGTGAGGACAAAGCCCATGCGTCAGATTGTAACCGCGGTAGGCGACGGGGCGGTGGCGGCTCTGTACGCGGAGGAATATCTGTCGGGAGGCACTGTATAAACGGAAACTGAAATAAAAAAAGAAAGAAACGGGTCCGGACTATTCCCAGTCCGGGCCCGCCTGCGTATCCGGGAGAAGGCCGGGGCGCTCGGTGGGGGCGCATCCGTATTTCTGCCGGTAGGCATAGTAGAAGGCGGCATAATTTTTAAACCCGCAGCGGCTGCCCGCTTCCGTTACCGAAAGGCCCTCGGCCAGGTAGCCTCTGGCCAGAAACAGCCTTTTTTCCGTGATATAACTGCCGATGGTATAGCCTGTCTCCGCCTTGAAAAGATGCATGACATAGGAACGGTTCAGAAATACAGACTCCGCAATCTGGTCTGTGTTCAGATCATCCCGGGACAGATTTTGATGGATATATTCCATGACCTGCAGAATGGCAGGATTGGCGGTGACGGGGGGAATGTACCCCAGGGGATCCTGCAGCAGCGTCCGGTTTAAGAAAATAAGGAATTCCAGGATCTTGATTTCCTGGTAAAGGGGCGCGGCATACTCCCGGCTGACGGCGGCAGCGGCCAGATCCCCAAGCAGCGGGACCAGGCGGGACTTCTGGGAATCGGAAATCCGGGCCAGGCTGGAATGATGCTGCCCGGGGAGGCCAAAACAGCGAAAGAGATCCCAGCCCCGTTTTTTTATGCCGGAAAAAAAGGCGGGAGAGAGATAGAGGATAATCCGCTCATAGACCGAACGGTCATGGACAATCGGACGGTGAAGCTCTCCCGCCTGAATCAGAACGATATCGTCAGGCTTTAATTCATACTGCTTTCCCTCTACTATGTAGCTTACATTTCCCCGGAGGAAAATAAAAATTTTATGGAAATCATGGTAGTGGGGCGTAAATACGGTTTTTGGCTGGTCTGTAATGTGAAAGATTTTAAAATCACTTTCCAGGTAACCGGTTTTGGGGGAGGAAGAAATCATGGCCGGTTTCTCCTTTCTTTTTCTCGGATTCTAACACAAAAAAGCATTATTTACAAGATTTCAGGCACAAAATCGATTTTCATATAAAATAATGTCTGATATGATAAACTAAGAGATGAGAGAGGAAAGCGGGGACAGAACATGGATACAGTTCTTTATAAATATCAGGACAAAGGAGCGGAATATCTGGTATATGATACCTGCCTCAACACAGAGAAACTGAACGCAAAGACTGTCCGGGCAATCTGCGCCAGAAATTTTGCCCTGGGAGCCAGAGGAATTCTGGCAGGTCCTCTGCCGAAAAACAGTGCCGGTGTGACGATGTACAGACCGGACGGAAGTCAGGCCGATGCGGGAGACGACGGAACCGCTGTTTTCTTCAGCTATCTGAAAGACGCAGGCTGCCGCAGCCGGGAGAGAAGCGCAGGCCTTCCCGCCCATGCGGTGGGAAAACTGTTTCTCACCGAAGAGTTTATGCGAAAGAACCGTCAGTGATTTCAGCCTGTACAAACAGGAAAAGATTCGCTATAATAAAATAACGATAACCGAAGGGGTTGCCGTAAAATGTGAAAGGTCGGTTTGCTGTGAAAACCGGTAAAAGTATTTTGCGGGCCCCTTTTTTGCGCGTTTTCCCAGGCAGAAGGATAAAAAGAGGAGACAGGGATGGAGCAGAAGATAAAGATAAAAAAAGAGTACAGGGCGGCGGCCCTGGATATGGACGGAACTGCTTTAAATGACAGGAAGGAACTGGCCCCGGAAACCAGAGCGGCTATCCATGACGCGCTGTCAGCCGGAAAAGAAGTGATTTTCTGTACGGGCCGTTCCTACGCGGAGATGGAGGATACCCTGCGGGAATTTCCCGACATGCATTACCTCTGCGGGGAGAGCGGCGCTCTGGTTTATGATCTGCGCGCCGGCCGCCCGGTGAGCATGGTTTCCATGGAAAAGGATCTGCTCCGCCTTCTGTGGGAGGCCATCCGCGGCAGGGATGTGATGCCCCAGATATTCAGCCGGGGCGCTTCCCTGGGAAACGCGGACCAGCTTGCCAGGATGGCCCATTATCAGATGGGGGTTTACCAGGAGAGCTTTGACCGGGTGTGTACGCCGGTGAAAGATGTGGAGGCTGCGGCGCTGGAGGAGGGCCGCAGCGTGGAGAAGGTGAATTTTTATCACACCAGCCCGGAGGAGAGGGAGATCACGTACCGCTTTCTGCAGGAAAAAGGCGTCCGGGCCGCCATGGTGTATTCGGAGATTTCTTCCCTGGAATGCTCCGCCCCGGGACTGAGCAAGGCATCCGGCCTTCGGACCGTCTGCCAGGTGCTGGGCATTTCCATGGAGCAGATGATCATGGTGGGAGACGCGGACAATGATCTGGAAGCGCTGAAGGCGTCCGGCCTGGCAGTGGCCATGGGAAACGCCAACGAACATGTAAAGAAGGTATGTGCGGTGCAGGTGGCGGACAATAATCACGGAGGCTGCGCCCAGGCTATCCGGCGCTATCTGCTGGGGGAGGATGTATAAAGATGGAGATCATTGCCAGAATAGAAACGGATTTTAATGAAAAATTCGGAATCCCCAGGCAGAGCGGACTGGTGGAAGAACTGAAGGGCCGGATTATTTTTGAACCCAAATATCGGAATCCCCACGCGGTTATGGGGCTGGAGGAGTTTTCCCATATCTGGCTGCTGTGGCAGTTTTCCCGGGCTATCCGGGAAGAGTGGTCCCCTACGGTGCTGCCCCCCAGGCTGGGAGGAAATACCCATGTGGGAGTGTTTGCCACCCGGTCCCCCTTCAGGCCCAATCCCATCGGGCTCTCCTGCGTGAAGCTGGAGAGGGTGGAACTGGATTTGCAGCTGGGGCCGGTGCTGTATGTGGCGGGAGCGGACCTGCTGGATCAAACGCCCATCTACGATATCAAACCTTATCTGACTTACACGGACAGCCATCCGGAGGCAGTGTGCGGCTTTGCCGACCGGGTAAAGGATTATGAGCTGACGGTGGAGTTTCCCCAAAATCTGCTTAACCTGCTGCCGGAAGAGAAGAGAGAGGCGGCGGTCGGCATTCTCAGACAGGACCCCAGACCCTCCTACCAGAATGATCCCAAACGCCGGTACGGAGTGGCGTTTGCCGGGTATGATATCCGGTTTCATGTAAAGGACGGGGTGCTTACCGTGTGCCAGGTGGTACTTCCGGGAGAGGAAAGATAAAGAAGAAAAGAGGAGAAGGCATGGAAGAGACGGAAGAAAAGAAGATACAGGAAGAAAAGAAGATGCAGGAAGATCCCAAGAGCAGGCTGGGAACGGCGCCTCTGAAGAGACTGATTTTCGGCATGGCCCTGCCTACGGTGGCAGCCCAGCTGGTGAACCTGCTTTACAATATCGTGGACAGAATCTATGTGGGGCATATTCCGGAAGAGGGAACCATGGCGCTGGCTGGCCTTGGCATTACGTTTCCGGTGCTGATTCTGATTACGGCTTTTTCCAATCTGGTGGGAATGGGCGGCTCCAACCGGGCGTCCATAGCCATGGGAAGAGGGGAATATGACAAGGCGGAAAAGATCCTGGGCAACTGTGTGACCATGATTATAGTGCTCAGCATAGTGCTGGGAGCCGGTTTTATGGCGCTGAAACGTCCCCTCCTGCAGGCCTTCGGGGCAAGCCCGGATACTCTGCCCTATGCGGACGCCTATCTGACCATCTATCTGATGGGCACTGTTTTTGTGATGACAACCCTGGGCCTGAATAACTTCATTACCAATCAGGGTTTTGCCAAAACCAGCATGATCACCACCTGCATCGGCGCGGCCTTAAATATTGTGCTGGATCCGGTCTTTATCTTTGTATTTGACATGGGAGTGGAAGGGGCGGCCATTGCCACCGTGATTTCCCAGGCTGTCAGCGCCCTGTGGGTGGCGGCGTTTTTCGCAGGGAAAAGATCCGTGCTGCGGATCCGGCTGAAAAACCTGATACCGTCCGGAAGGGTGATGGGCTCTATTGTGTCGCTGGGAGTTTCCCCTTTTGTGATGAGCGCTACAGAATGTCTGATACAGCTTACTTTCAACCAGGGAATGGTAAAATACGGAAATGATATGTATGTGTCCCTGATGAGCATTATGTTCAGCATCAATCAGGGCGTATGGATGCCCATGCAGGGCTTCGCCCAGGGGGTACAGCCCATTATCGGCTACAACTACGGGGCGGGAAATTACAGACGGGTATGGAAATCCTTTTACACCATGCTGGCGGTCTGCCTGGGCTTCTCGGTTGTGTTTGTGGGATCCGTGGTGATCTGGCCCGGGCTGTACCTGCGGATGTTTACCTCCCAACCGGAGCTGATCGCGCTGGGCACAACGCCCATGCGGGTCTTTATGCTGGGAATGATCCCCATCGGGGCCCAGAGCGCCTGCCAGCAGACTTTCCTGGGCCTGGGGCAGGCAAAGATCTCCGTGTTTATCGCTATGCTGCGGAAAGTGATCCTGCTGTGGCCCCTGGCCCTGCTGCTGCCCAGGATTATGAACCTGGGCGTATGGGGGCTGTATCTGGCGGAGCCCGTCAGCGACCTGATCAGCGTCACGGTGTGCACCACCCTGTTTTTTGTAAAGGTGCGAAGAGAACTTCCGCCCGGGAAATGATCAGGAGAGGGGGATCTGCCTTCCCTGAATATATTTGTCAACTACCACCCGGCAGTCGTCGCCGTAGATCACCCGTTCCAGACGGTTCCGGGGATCTTTTGGCACAGGCTGCCGGATTTTTCTGTCATCGATCACCAGGGCGTCGAACTCATAGTCCTCCAGGAAGGAACCCACCTTTCCGAAGAAGGAACCGCCTCCCATGGTGGCCAGATAAAAGGCCTCGGGGAAACTGAGGGCCTGCTTGGAGGAATCCACCAGCCGCCAGTACATCTTGGAGGCGATGATGGCCTCCTTGACGGAACGGAACATGGAGACGGAGGTGCCGGCTCCGATGTCAGTGCCAAGGCCCATCGGGATGCCGGCCTCCATGAAGCTGCGGGCCGGAGCGATGCCGGAGGACAGATTAAAGTTGGATTCCGCGCAGTGGGCCACCCAGACTCCGTTTTCTTTCATCCGCTGTATCTCTTCCGGGCCGGAGTGGACGCAGTGAGCCATGATGGTCTTGCCCTCCGTGCCGAAAGCGCCGAAGTGATCGTAGGCATCCCCGTAAAAGCGGGACCAGGGACACAGCTGCCGGACAAAATCAATCTCGATGGGATTTTCCGACAGATGGGACTGCAGAGGCAGATGGGTTTCTGCCTGTATGGCCCCAATGGCCCTCATCAGATCGTCGCTGCAGGCAGGGATAAACCGGGGCGTCAGGATGGGTCTGATATGGGGAAAAGAGCACAGCTTCAGCCACTGGCGCAGATTTTCTTCCCCGTCCTTTTCACACAGATTTTCCGGCGCGTTCCGGTCCATGCTGACTTTTCCCACACAGCCCACAAAACCGGCCTCTTCAAGCTGGCGCATCAGTTCCAGGGTGCCTTCTGTGTGCAGAGTGCCAAAGGCGCAGACCCGGGTGGTGGGGGAGTGGACCAGATCGTTTACAAATACGGAGTAGGCGGCTTTGGCATACTCCAGGCTGGCGTACCGGGCCTCCTCCGGGAAGATATAAGCTTCCAGCCAGGCCATCAGCTCCAGATCCATGGCGTAGCCGCAGACGGTATACTGGGGCGCATGGACGTGAAGGTCTGTCATGCCGGGAATAATCAGGCAGTCCCCCCAGTCCTTCACTTCGAAGGTCTGATATTTTTCGGGAAGGGCAGGGTATACCCCCCGGCAGACGCCGTCCTGGCAGACTGCGTACCCCCGGGGAAGGACGGCCAGCTTATCCGGCGACTGGCTGTATAGAATGGTTCCTTTCAACGCAAAATTTTTCATAGAATCATGGAAATCCTTTCTGTTATGCTTTTTCACCGGCCACATACCGGGCCACAAAATGCCGGTCATCCGCCAGATGGATGACTCTCTCCATCCGCTCCTCCAGAGTGAGCTGATCCGCGGGGGTATTCAGGCCGGCGTCGTCGATCACCAGGGCGTCCAATTCATATCCCGGCTCGAAGCTTCCTACCCGGCCGAAAAACTGTCCGCCCCCCTTGGTTCCCAGATAGAAGACTTCCGGAATGGTAAGGAAGGCATCCTGCTTTTGGCTTTCCAGCCATTTCAGCTTGGACAGATATACCGCGTCCGCCATGGCCCGCAGGATACATACGCTGTAGCCTCCGGCAATGTCGGAGCCCAGTCCGACTTTGATTCCCATATCGATCATGCGGCGGATGGGGGGCATACCTGCAGCCACATTGCCGTTGGACTGGGGGCAGTGGGCGATGGTAACGCCCCTCTCCCGGGTCAGCTCCAGCTCATGGTCGGTGGGATAGACAAAGTGGGCCATCACCGTATGATCGGTGAACAGGCCGAAATGATCGTACACATCCCCGTCGTTGTCATACTGGGGATAGCGGCCCCGCACTACCTCCATCTCCCCCAGATCCTCAGACAGGTGGGAGTGGATGGGCAGCTGGTATTTTTCCGCCAGTTTGCCCAGCCCTTCCAGCACTTCGCTGGTACAGGTAGGGATAAAGCGGGGAGTGACGGCGGGTTTTACCAGACGGAACTTCTCTTTCGTCTCTTTGATCCAGGCTTCCGTATCCGCCAGGGACTGGGCGGCTGTCTCGCACAGATAGTCGGGGGACAGGGTATCCATATTGATTTTTCCCACATAGGCGCCGATGCGCTTCTCCTCCAGCACTTCCATCAGAATTTCTGTGGCGGGCACATGGATGGTGCCGAAAATCACAGCCCGGGTGGTGCCGTTTTTGGCCAGAGCGTCGGCAAAGGCTTCATAGTAGATCCGGGCGTAGGCGGGATCCTGGAACCGGGCTTCCGTGGGGAAAGCGTAGCGGTTCAGCCAGTCCATCAGCTGCAGATCCAGGCCCAGTCCCCGGTATACAAACTGGGGAGCGTGCACATGCATGTCGCACAGACCGGGGATAATCAGGCAGTCGCCGTAGTCCATCACGGGACAGTGGCTGTATTCTTCCGGAAGCTGGGTGAATACGCCCTTTACCTCATTGTCCACGGAAATGACATAGCCGCCGGGGGTACATTCCAGCCTGTCCTTTGTGGGAGTGTGGATGATATTTCCTTTTAAAATAATCGTACTCAAAGTCGTAACCTCCTTGCAGTGTAATAGAGAAGTGTTTACATTACACACATTATAGCATGAAACATGGGAGGGAGCCAGAGAAACATAGAAGCGGCCGGCGCAGGTAATGGTTGGCTTGGAGGCGGAACGGGTATATAATTAGAAATGTCATAGGCTAAGATTGAAAGGAGATTGCTTCCATGAAAAAATCATATATTGCGTCAAAATTTCTGCTGGCGACCATGGCGTTTACCGCTGCCGGCACAGGGCTTGGCTGGAGCAGGCCCGTGTCCGCCCTGGCCGCTGCGGTCTCGGAGACGGAAACGGAGGAGGAGAGCGTGCTGACTTCCCAGGACTGGTTCTGGGAGGGATACCGGTTCAGCGATACCTGGCTGTACCGCTTTTATTCCGACGGGACGTATCGGGCCGTGTCGGCGGCCGGGCTTGCCGACAGGGAAGGCACATACTCTTTCAACGGGGAGGAACTGGTTTTATTTGACCAGGAGGGAACCATGTCTGACACACTCCGGTATGAAGGGGATATTTTTACCAGCACACTTCGGAAGGTTTACACGGGGGACGACTATGTGGCCGCTGCGGGAGTTTATCATGAAAAACCGTCCCGATGGGGAACACTGGAAACGCCTCCCCGGGAATATGACTGGCTGAAGATTACGGAGGATGGAGAAGAGGTGGCAGTGGATGAGCAGGGCTATATTCTTTCAGAAAGCGATACCCGGCTGTACACGGCGGATGAGCTGGCGGACTTCTCCGACTGGGAGCTGACTCTGGCAAGGAATGAGATCTACGCCCGGCACGGAAGGCTTTTTGATACGCCGGAAATTCAGGAGTATTTTGACGGGTGCAGCTGGTATGAAGGAACCATTACGCCGGAGGAGTTTACCGGCCATGAGGAGGAGTATCTGAATCCCATTGAGCTGGAAAATGTGCAGATGATTTACAATTATCAGGGGCAGCCTAAGCTGTGAGAGATGAAATAATTTCGGCGAAACTATGTCCAAAGGGATATGGTTTGTTCGCCCAGGGAATCAAAACAATGCGTCAGGAAAAATTTTACATCGCCTACGGCAGCAATCTGCATATCCGGCAGATGAAGGAGCGCTGCCCGCAGGCAAGGATCATAGGAACGGCGGTGCTGAAAGATTATCGGCTGCTTGTCAGAAGGGGAGACAGCGGCGCTTATCTTACCATCGAGCCGAAAAAAGGGGATTTTGTGCCGGTGGGCGTGTGGGCTGTGGCACCGGAGGATGAGGCGGCCCTGGATGAGTATGAAGGCTTTCCACGCCTGTATGAAAAGAAAGAAATGCGGCTGCCGGTTACACTGCGCGAAACCGGTGAAACGAAGGACTGCAGGGCTTTTTTCTATGTCATGTATCAGGAATATCCGCTGGGAAGCCCCACGGAAGAATACAAAGAAACCTGCCGGCAGGGCTACCGGGACTTCGGCTTTGATGAATCGGTGCTGGAGGCAGCCCTGACAAATAGCCGAAGATAAGAAGTAAACCGAGCGAATTCAGCGGGATCAAATTTGCCCGGCTAATTTCCCGCGGACGGCTTAACCAGCTTATCCACTAATTTGCGGATGTTTTCCTCCTCTTCCTCCAGATCATCGGCAATCTCATGGATGGATTTTCCCTTGGCGAGTTTCTTTTCGATTAGTTGACACAGTTTTCGCTGCTCGCCTTCGGAGCGTCCCAGGGCGAGGCCTTCTGCCAATCCTTCTTCCCTGGCTTCTTTTTTATCATAGTATTTTTCTTCCCACGCCTGCATATATTTCACTCCAATCTCTTCACTGGCCCGCACCTTACAGACACGGTCATGGATACGTCTGACCCGCGGGCTCTCCGCAGACTTTGCCGTCTGATCACTGCTGTTCTCTATGTATTTCAGGAATTCTAACAGCTCCGGAGATACTTCATCCGGATTTTGACCTTTGGTGTTCAGAAAAATGCGGACAGCGCCGTCTGCCAGCGCACACTCTGGTGCCTCCTCACATCTTGGACGGAAGGTGTAGCAGTATTTTCCTTCTTTGTTTCTTTTATTTTTCCGGGCTGTCGATCCTCCAACCGTTTTCCGCAGGATGAATAAAAGTGGAGTAGAACTTTTCCATAGCCCGGATCAGATACCAGGTGTCCATGGCGCCGGCCGTCTCATAGGGAGAGTGCATGGCAAGCTGGGCCAGCCCGATGTCCACCGCGTTCAGGGAGACATGGGCATTGGAGAGATTGCCCAGGGTGGAGCCGCCGGCGATATCCGAGTGGTTGGCATAGGTCTGGCAGGGAACCTGGGCCCTGGAACAGATCTCCCGGAAGATGGCTGCCGATACGGAATCCGTGGTATATTTCTGATTGGCGTTGAACTTGATCACCGGACCCAGATTCATATAGGGCCGGTTGGTGGGATCTGCCTTGTCGGCGTGGTTGGGATGAACCGCATGGGCGTTGTCGGCGGAAATCAGGAAGCTTCCCGCAACAGCCTGCAGGTATTCCTCCTGGTTTTTCCCCAGGGAGAAGCAGATCCGCTTCAGCACATCCGACAAAAGCGTGGAGTCAGCACCCTGCTTGGTAAGGCTTCCCACTTCCTCGTTGTCAAAAACGCAGCAGACGGACACACTGCGGGAATTTCCCTTACTGCCAAGAAAGCCCTTCATGATGGAGAAGGCGCACTGCAGGTCATCCAGCCTGGGGGAGGACAGGTACTCCTCATTGGCGCCCCAGACGGTGCCGGGAGTGCGGCAGTACAGGAACAGATCCGTTCCCAGGATATCTTCCGGCTGAACACCCAGCTGATCGGCAATGAGCCGGGGAAACTGCCCCTGGGACCGCTCGTCTCCCAGAAGCGGGATCAGATCTTTCTGGGGATGATACTCGTAGCCGCTGTTTACCTTGGGATTCATATGGATGGCCAGACTGGGCATCATCAGCAGGTCCCGGTCGATATTGACCAGGCAGGTTTTCAGAGTGTCCCCGGATTTTACCACGGCCCGGCCGGCCACGGACAGGGGACGGTCAAACCAGGGAGCGCAGATCATGCCTCCGTACCGTTCCACGTTCAGTTCCACGTAGCGGCCTTCCGCTTTAAGATCCTGCTTTTCTTTGACTTTAAAGCTGGGGGAATCGCTGTGGGCGGCGCTGATCTGAAAGTTTGAGAAATCGTTTTCCGGAATCCGGAACGCGATCAGGGAGGAACCGTTTCGGGCGACGAAATAGCGGCCTCCCTTTTTCAGCTTCCAGGGCTGATTTTCCAGAAGTTCTTCAAAGCCCTCCTCAAGCAAGAGACGGTGGAAGCTGCTGATTACATGATAGCAGCTGGGACTGCAGCTGATAAAATCCAGCAGCGCCTTATTGACTGTTTTAAATTCCGTATCTGACATTTCTTTATCTGTCCTTTCCTGGTAAATTATGTGTCTTTTATAAACGAAGAGGCAGAATCAGGGAAGCGCCTCCGGTATCTGATTTAAAATCTCCATCTGCTCCTGGGTCAGCTGACTGTCCTGGGAGCTGCCGCTTCCGTCGCCCCAGATGGTGATCACGTCCTCGCCGGTATCCCCGATGACGGTATCCTGGGTTCCGCTTCCCGCCATGCTGTCCGAACCGCCGACCACCACATCATCTGTGCCGCCGTTTCCGATGACCACATCATCCGTGCCGCTGCCGTTTCCGATGACCACATCATCTGTGCCGCCGTTTCCGATCACGACATCGTCCGTGCCGCCGGAAGCATCATGCCCGCCGCCTGCTGTCTGCCCGGGATTTTCAGATGCGTCGGGGGTAACGGTGGGATTCGAATCCGTCTGGCCGGTTCCGTCCGGATATACGGTGGTGCTGTCCGAGTCAAAGATGGTGATGGCGCCGGGAGCCAGGTCTGAGGTATTTGTATCCGGCTGATCCAGAATCTGGACGGAGGAACCGCTGCCGTGCACATTGCAGTACTGCTGAGGCTGGGTGCCTACGGCAAACACTTCCTCATAGCTGTCGCATACCCCGGGGATGGCGGCCAGACTGGAACTGCGGCATACGCTTACCGTCACCACATCGTCCGGAACCTGGAAGCTGCTGACCGGCAGGCCCTCATGAATCCGGGACATGATGGAGGTCCACAGTACCTTGTTGTAGGTGTGATAGAGATCGGAATCCGGCAGATCCGCGTTATTGTCATAGCCGCCCCAGACGCAGCAGGTATAATAAGGCGTATAGCCGGCGAACCAGATATCCTTGTAGCTGGAGGTGGTGCCGGTTTTGCCGGCCACCGGCATATAGCCCAGGCTGATCTGGCCGTAGGCGGTGCCCTCCGGGTCTTCCACCACGCCCCGCATGGCATCTGTGAGCAGATAGGCGGTGCTGGATTTCATGGCGGTGGAGGAAACGGGGGAGGTGTTGTCCAGCACCACGTTTCCGTACTGATCCAGCACCTGGGTATAAAATTTCGGTTCGATATACTGGCCCAGATTGGCGATGGAAGCGTAGGCGCCGCACAGCTCCAGGTTGGTAACGCCCTCGGTAATGCCGCCCAGAGCCAGAGGCTGAATAATATCCGTCAGCACCTCCGTTCCGGTGTCATA